>JBOFQK010000046.1:0-14049 GCA_051660865.1 Culicoidibacterales bacterium
TGCCAATTTAAGATTGTGTCATTTTGATGGGTGTTTTTTTGAGCCTTGAAACAAGAAGCACGTTTAAAACAAGATAATATAAGATACAATTGCGATTTTTGTGCAAATGATACACTTTTTGATACACACCCAGCAATCTGCGGTTTTTTAGCGATTATGATTGAAGATTCTGATATACAATGATAGAATAGCAAAAATCATTGAAGTGCAGGTGGGAATAAAGTGGAAAAAATTATTAAGATTGAAGGCTTACACAAGCAGTACGGAAAAATCCAAGCAGTTCAAGGGTTAGATTTTTATGTTGAACAAGGGAAAATATTTGCATTCTTAGGTCCAAATGGAGCGGGGAAATCAACGACAATTGACATGATTTGTACACTTCTGAAAGCTGATAAAGGAACAATTTTTGTCGATCAGTGGCAAGTTGGTAAAAATGATCAGGAAATCCGTGCCATAATTGGAGCAGTTTTTCAAGAAGGGGTTTTGGATAATTTGTTGACCGTTGAAGAAAACTTAAAAACTCGAGGGAACTTTTATGGCTTAACCGGTCAGGAATTAGCTCGAGTTGTAACCCAGACGGCAACAATAACTGGAATTACTGAACTGATGAAGCGGCGTTATGGTGATTTATCAGGTGGTCAAAAAAGACGATGTGATATTGCACGTGCTTTAATTCATATGCCGAAAATTTTATTTCTTGACGAACCGACAACTGGTCTTGACCCCCAAACGCGGCAAGTTGTGTGGGAAACAATTCAAAATATTCAAAGACATACACAGATGACAATTTTCATGACGACACATTATATGGAAGAAGCCGCTCGAGCCGATTATGTCATTATTATTGATGAAGGACGAATTACGGCTCAAGGCACACCGGCTGAGTTGAAAGAACAATACTCAAAAGATAAACTGATTTTAGCGACGAAAAATCCAGCAGTAGTCGCGATGCAGTTGCAACAACTCGGTTTTCCATATCGTCAAGTTGCGGATACTTTTGAAGTCAGTGTCCCTTCAACTTTAGAAGCATTACCAGTGATTATGCAGTGCGTCAGCGAACTCGAAAGTTTTGAAGTGATTAAAGGGACAATGGATGATGCTTTTATTACCATAACTGGAAAGGAGATGCGTTCATAATGTTATTTGCGCTACGTAATTTGAAAATTTTCTTTCGCGATCGTTCAGCGATTTTCTTCTCCTTATTAGCTGTGTTCATTATTATTGGGATGTACGCCCTCTTTCTTGGTGACGTTTGGACTAAAAGTCTTGCCGATTCCGGGCTGAAAGCAACGCGGAATTTAATGGATTCTTGGATTATGGCGGGGTTATTGTCGGTGACTTCAGTGACGACGACGATGGGTGCGTTTGGCATTATGATTGAAGACCGTGCGAAAAAAATAACCAAGGATTTCATTGTTTCGCCACTCAGTAATAAAAAGCTCTTTGTCGGCTATATTACGAGTGCAATTGTGATTGGCTTGATTATGAGTCTGGTGACGTTGCTGCTTGTCGAAATTTATCTATTAGCTAATGGTGGGGAGCTGATGACGTTGGTGACCCTCCTCAAAGTTTTAGGTTTGATTGTTGTGACGACAATCACGAATGCGGCAATGGTGCTCTTCTTTGTCTCGTTTTTTCAAAGTAATAATGCTTTTTCGACGGCGAGTACCATTGTCGGAACGATTATTGGGTTTTTAGCCGGAATTTATCTGCCAATTGGGAATTTACCTGATGCAGTACAATTTGTCGTTAAATTATTCCCAGTTTCCCATGCAGCCGCATTATTTCGTCAAGTCATTATGGAACAGCCAATCGCAGTAAGCTTTGCGGGTGCACCAGTAAGTGCCGTGACGGAGTTTAAAGCTTTTATGGGTGTTGAGTTGCTGTTCAATGATACCGTCGTTAGTCCGTGGCTAAGTTTGATGATTCTAGCCGGAACCGGTGTCATCTTTTCAGGATTAGCGATTTGGAATTTAGCGCGAAAAGCCAAATGAAAAAGCCTTAGGATTTAACTTCCTAAAATAGCTAACTATTGCTAAAATAAAATAGAAATAATTTGACTATTTGGAGGGTTCAGATGTTTTTACAAGAAAAAATCTTAGCGGTAGTTACCCCTTACCAAAATCAAGAAGTTGATATGGAGTCTTTTCACAAGTATATTAATTATTTAAAAACGGCAACGCCATATCGGTACTTTTTGGTGATGGGCAGTACTGGGGATCAACAGGCACTTACACTGGTCGAGAAAACGCAGATTATGAAGGAGCTCGTTGAAAAACACCCTGATGTTAATTTCATGTTTGGGGTGAGCTATCCATCAACACGACAAGTGAAGCAACTCGTTAATGTGTATCATGAGCTGCCAATAACACCGGCAATTATGTTAGGAATTCCTCCCTACATATTACCAAATCAACAGGAAATAATGAGCTATGTTCGCGAAATCGCGGAACTGCTTCCGACGGAGATTCTATTATATAATAACGCTCGCCGGACAGGGGTGAATATTGAACCTGAAACAATTGCGACGATTTTTGAACAAAATCCAAATATCAAAGCACTTAAAGAAGCGGGAACGAACGACTTGATAGCACTCACAGCCTATCCTGTATACACTGGATTTGATGCGTTGATGATCGATCATGATTACTTTGGGTGCACAAGTGTAATTGGAAGTATTTTGCCATATACGAGTTATTATTTTAATAGCAAGCAGCAGAAGCACACCGCAGAGTTTGCGATGAGTTATCAAGAACTGTTACAAGTATTTGGGACAATCGGATTACTGAAAGTGATTAAATACTATCTTATGACGGCAGGTGTAATTCAGAGTGCGGAGCCGATGTTGCCGATGCAAGAATGTAGTGCAACTGAAAAAAAGCTACTCGAATCAAAACGAGCAGAAATGAACGCGTTAGAACAACAAGCGAAGCAATACTGTATGCAACTAAACTAAACAAAAAAGCCTCACCAATAGGTGAAGCTTTTTTGTTTAGTCGGCTTGATCAAACTGACTATTATAGAGATCGCAATAGAAACCTTTGGCTTTGATGAGTTCATCGTGGTTTCCAGTTTCGATAATATCGCCATCTTTCATTACGAAAATGAGATCGGCATTTTTGATTGTTGATAAACGATGGGCAATCACGAATGATGTACGACCAGTCGTTAATTTATCAATTGCGTTTTGAATAATTTTTTCTGTTCGAGTATCAATTGAAGAAGTTGCTTCATCTAAAATTAATAACGGTGCATTTTCTAACATTGCTCGTGCGATGGTGATTAATTGTTTTTGTCCAGAAGAAAGACTTGTTTTTTCATCGAGAACAGTATCAAATCCGTGCGGTAACGTTTTGATAAAGTGATACAAACCAACATCTTTACAAACAGCTTTCAGTTGTTCGTCAGTGACGTTTGGCGTGGCGTAAACTAAGTTTTCACGGACTGTGCCTTCAAACACCCATGTATCTTGTAAGACCATTCCAAAGAGACTATGAACATTTTCACGCGTTAAATCCGCAATTGGCACACCATCAATGGCAATTGAACCACCATTGAGTTCATAGAAACGCATTAATAAGTTAACAAGTGTTGTTTTCCCCGCCCCAGTTGGACCAACAATTGCCACTTTTTGTCCGGCATGAACGTGAGCTGAGAAATCGTTAATAATCGTCCGTTCCGGCGTATAACTGAAGTTAACATTGGTAAAAGTCACATCGCCTTTAATTGTATCAACATGAGTTGTTTTTGCTTGTTCATCACTTAATTCTTCTTCGGCTAATAAAGCGAAGATTCGTTCACCAGCAGCAGTCGCTGGTTGTAGAGCTGTAAACGCTTGTGAAATCGTTCCAAGTGGATTCATAAACAGACGAACATAGAGCATAAAGGCAACAATAACCCCAATTTCAATTGTGTTGTTTAAAACAAGAACTGCACCAGTGATACAGACAGCAACATAACCAAAGTTAGAAATGAAGCCCATAATTGGTCCCATTAATCCTGATAAAAATTGTGCTTTCCACCCACTATTATAGAGTTCAGTATTTTTGGCGTAGAAGATTTCGCGAACATGAGCTTCATTATTATAAGCTTTAACGACAGTTTGACCACTAAATACTTCTTCAATGTGGCCATTTAAAGCACCGAGTTCTTTTTGTTGTGACAAGAAGAATGGTTGGCTTTTACTCATGATGAGCATGATTAAAGTGAAACCTAAAATTGTTGCACTTAAACCAGCAATTGCCATGATCCAGTTCGTATAGAACATCATGAAGAGTGTCCCGATAATTAAAATAGCACTACTAATCAATGGTCCGACACTACTATTTAAAGCAGTTGCAAGTGTATCGACATCATTTGTGACCCGGCTTAATGTTTCACCGTAAGTCGTCTTATCAAAATATGCTAAAGGCATTGCATCAATTTTAGTGTTAATTTCACTACGTAAGCGTTGTGATGTCCGTTGTGAAATTGTGGCCATCATAAAGTTTTGAATGAATCCAAAAACCATACTACCAATTAAAAGGAGACTAGCGGTAAAAGTTAATTGGAAAATTGCCTCAATGTTGATTTCGCCAATAAGTCCAAGTTGGATTTCAGTCGTAATCTGACTCAGAAAATCTGGGGTGATGACGGCGAAAACTGCACTACAACTTGCAAGGATGACAGCAATAATCAATAAAATTCGGTAATGACGTAAATAAGAAAACAGTTGTTTGAGTGTCGCTTTCATTAGACAAGTTCCTCCTCTGATAATTGTGATTGGGCAATTTCGCGATAAACAGGACACGTGGCGATAAGTTCACTATGTGTACCAATTCCAACGGCTTTTCCATCATCAAGGACAATTATTTTATCGGCATTACGGATTGTTCCAATTCGTTGAGCAACAATTAAGAGTGTTGCATCTTTCGCTGCTTCGCGTAAAGCTTGGCGTAATACTTTGTCAGTTTTATAATCGAGGGCTGAGAATGAATCGTCAAATAAATAAATTTTCGGATCACGAGCAACGGCACGAGCAATTGAAAGACGTTGTTTTTGTCCGCCCGAGAAGTTACTTCCACCTTGAGCAACATGAGCTTCATATTGACCCTCTTTATTATCAATAAAGGCACTTGCTTGACTAATTTCAGCTGCACGTTTAATTTGTTCGGCAGTTAGTGGCTGGGTACCATTTTCACCATAAGCGATATTGTCGGTAATTGTTCCACTAAAGAGGATACTCTTTTGTGTAATATAACTCATGCGGTTACGAAGTGCGTGGATATCAAATTCTTTGACGTCAATTCCATCAACACGAACAGTTCCGGTTGTCGCATCATAGAAACGCGGGATCATTTGAAGTAATGTTGTTTTCCCAGAACCAGTTGCACCGATAAAGGCAACAGTTTCGCCTTTGTTAGCAGTGAAGCTAATATTTTCGATCACAGCTTCTTCAGCATCAGGGTAACTAAATGAAACATTTTCAAATTCAATCGTACCTGATTGTGTTCCGCTCGTTTTTGTTCCGTTAGTAATTGAAAGTGGTGTTGTTAATACTTCGGTAATTCGACGTAAAGAAACGACGGCACGAGGTAACATGATAAATGTGAAAACTAACATGATAAATGAGAAAATCACCTGCATCGCATAAGATGACATGACAATCATGTCTGAGAAGAGGGTTAGTTTATCAGGACCGATAGCTTCTTGAATTAAAAAGGCACCTACAGCATAGATTGCGAGCGATAAACCTGAAGAAATTGAAGTTAAGACCGGTGTTAAGAAGGCCATTGTACGGTTAATCGCCAAGTTTGTGTTAGTTAATTCGCTATTAGCAGCTTCAAAATTTTCAGCTTGGAATTGTTCAGCATTATAAGCACGAATTACGCGTAATCCAGTTAAATGTTCACGAGCAATACGATTTAACGTATCTGTTAATTTTTGGAGACGAATTGTTTTCGGGTAAACAATTGCAATTGCTGAAGCTAAAATAATGACAACGAGTAAGACCGTGAGCGCAGTTGTGATCGTCCATGCAGTAGCTGAGTTCGAAATTTTTGAAATTGCCCAAACGGCTAAAATTGGCGCTTTGATAAAGGTTTGTAAGCCCATCGCAACTAAACTTTGGATTTGTGTAACATCATTGGTACAGCGTGTAATTAAACTTGCTGTTGAAAATTGATTTAATTCAGCTGTTGAAAAATCGAGTGTTTTATCAAAAACTGATGCCCGTAAGCGCATTGAAATTCCGACGGCAATTTTCGCAATGAAAAAACCGGTAAATACAGCGGCAGCCATACTTCCAAGTGCACATAGTAACATATAAAAACCGCTCGTTAAAACAGGTGCCAGTTCACTACCTGGTGTTTGAATTAAGCGGGTAATTTCTGACATGAACTCTGGAATTTTGAGGTCAAGCCAAATCTGAGAAATGATAAAAATAAAACTAATTGCTAAAAAAAGCCAGTCACGTTTTGTGACGTGTTGTAAAATGATTTTCATTATATAGTTCCCTCCTGTTGACAGATAAATAAATGTTCGCGATAATCAATAGAACACATGAATCAAATGAGACAAATGTCTCATTTGATTCAAATTACTATACCTACTTAAATAGGTCAAGGGGATAGTGAGTGAAAAGAAACAAATAAGGGGATTTTGTCTCATGAAAACACGGAGAAATATCACAAATGAATTTTTGAAAGAATGTGTTGCCGATAGTTTATTGCAATTACTCCAACATAAAAAAATTGAAGAAATTACCGTGACGGAGATAACAGAACGAGCGAATGTGGGGCGAGCGACATATTATCGCAATTTCACGTCGAAAGAATCGATCATTGTTTTTAAGCTCCGGTACGTGATGGAACAGTGGGCGCAAGCCAAAACAGGTCAATTTCATTTAGAAGAACCAAATTATGAGTTAACTTTGGAGTTTATGCGTTTCTTTTATCGAAATCGAGAAATGCTTCAGGCGCTGTACCAAAACCATTTATTATATTTGTTGATTCAAGCTTTTTATGAATTGGCAGAACAAGATTCAAAAACAAATAAACAAATAAACCCGTTTGTTCAAGCCTTTCATACTTTTGGAATTTTTGGAATTATTTATGAATGGGTTCATACTGGAATGGAAGAACGTCCAGAAGTGGTGACCGAAATTATCCTCAATGAAATTTTCCATCGAAAACTAAAAAAACCACCTCGCAATCGAGGTGGGAATTAGTGCTTTCGCTCAATAACGAGTAAAAACGGGGCGTTATTCTTTGGTGTGAAAAATTGATATTGTAAGACACTAAAGTGATACGAAGCTAATTGAGCTACAAAATCTAATAGGGCATCACGCTCAATTTGACCACCTTCGTGACCGTGATAAACAACGAGGATAATAATTCCATTAGGTGCCAGCATATTTAATAACTTATTGATTGCTTCGATAGTTGTTTGTGGTGTTGTGACTAACTGTTGATCACTCCCAGGCAAATAACCAAGATTGAAAATTGCTGCTTGAATTTTGCCATGGTGGTGAGTTGGAATAATTGCTTCGACATTTTCATGGCCTGTTAAATGTAGACTAGCACGTGATTCCAATCCAGCTTCACTTAAACGCTGAGCTGTGTTAGTTAGTGCTTGAGCTTGAATGTCAAACGCGTACACATGACCATTTGGGCCAACAAGTTGTGTAAGGTAGAGGGTATCATGACCATTTCCCATCGTTGCATCAACGGCAATTCCACCGTGCGGAAGTGCTTTTGCGAGTAAATCATGAGCGAAAGGTAAAATTTTTTGTAGTATCATATCAAAGGCTCCTTTATATTAATTGTAGATGGTTTTTAGTCACCGAGGAGATCCCAAAGATTACCATATAAATCTTGGAAAACCGCGACCATGCCATACTCAGCTTGTTTAGGATTACGAATAAAACGGACGCCTCTGCTTTGGTAATCATGGTAGTCTCGCCAAAAATCATCGGTGCGGAGAAAGAAACCAACCCGCCCGCCTGTTTGGTTGCCGATGGCAGCCTCTTGGCTAGGGTGAGTGGCACGTCCTAAAACGAATCCGCATTGGCTTCCTTGCGGTTTAACGATAACCCACCGTTTCGCTTCTAGTGGGAGCTCAGTATCTTCGATTAATTCAAAGCCCAATGTATCACGATAAAAAGTGATAGCTACGTCATAGTCATCAACGACTAAGGTGACAAGGCTGAGTTGTTGTTTCATAGGTTAACTCCTTTTCGATCTATTTAATAGTAGTATAGCATATTTCTCAAGCAAAGGTTTTCGTTAAAATGATTAATCAGCCATGGTATACTGAAGAAAATAAAAAAAGGAGATTCAAATGAAAAAAATAATTATTATTGATTTAGATGGTACCGCTTTGGCGGATGGGCAAACAATTGCTCCGAAGACACAAGCAGCTTTACAGGTAGCGAAAATGCAAGGACACGAAATTGTGATTGCAACGGGACGACCGTTAAATGCCATGCATCATTTTGCTGAAAAAATCAACCCAACGGCAATTGTCACAAGTAATGGTGCAGTTGTGATGACATATCATCAGCAAGAGTTGAGCGTGATTGCCAGACAAGGATTAGATGGTAGTTTGTTCGAGCGAGCAATTGGACAGCAATTAGATGATATTGAAACAGTTTGGCTTGAAGCGCATGATCAAACGCTGATTACGAACTTGCATCCTCATTTAGCAGTTGTCTTTAATAGTCATCGACCAATCGGATTTGAATATCAGCAAAAAAATCAATTACGGAGTGCAGACTATGAGCAAGCCCAAGTATGTTTATTATTATTGAAACAAAATCGTGACGTTGAAGTTGTGGCCCAGCAATTAAGAGCGCGACTTGGGGCGGCGTATCAACTCCATTGTTTTGTTGAAGGTGGCGTTCAGTTTATCGAACTTTCACTGGCACATGTCAATAAGGCGACGGGACTGCAAACTTTACAGCAAATGTATGCGTGGGAGTTTAGTGAAATGATTGCTTTTGGGGATCAATATAATGACCAAGAAATGTTACAAGCAGTTGGTCACGGTGTTGCGATGAAAAATGCCCCCCAAGCAATTCAAGATTTAGCTGATGCAGTGACTACCTACGACAATGTGAATGGTGGTGTTGGCATCTACTTAACAAATTATTTGAAATAAAAAAACACCGAAAGGTGTTTTTTTGAGTAAATATAATTAACTTTGGTCAAACATTCCGCTTTTTTGGTAACGTTTACGACTACGTGAAGCATGTCCCATCGATTTAACTGGTGTTTTAATTGCATTATGTGTTTTTGGTTGATTTTGTTTTTTTGCTTCTAAAATTTTTTGCATACCTGTAAGGTTTTTATTTTCTGATGTGCTCATGTCGATTAGACTCCTTTAAAAATATTCCTGTTAGTATTGTAGCATAAAAAAGGAGCGGCTAAAAAAATAATCTGATGAAAAAGGTTGAGAACATAGCGAATGACTTGATTCACCGAAAATAAAGTTTAATTGATTATTTTCAAGAGTCGATAAAAAATTCCCAAAGTTTCTCAGTAAATATTGAAACAGACTTGTATTTAATTTGGAAAAGTCGTAAGATGCCCACACATCAGACAAAAGAGGTGGGAGTTATGGGGCGAAATGAACAGTTGAAAGAATTAGATGAAGAGCGCAACGGTGTTGTTTCTTTACGGAATACAGTTGCTTTTTCAAAGTGGACGCTTGCATTTATAGCAACGATGGCTTTAGCAACGATGTTTTTGAATTTTATTCGCTCAAATACTTTTTTTAGTAGTTATGCTGGAATTGGGATTGTGTTCTTTAGCTTTGCAGCTTTACTAGATATTTTACTTGGCCGCATTCGGATTTGGTTAATTGAAATTGATCAAGAAATGTATAGCTTAAAACAAGAGCATCAAGATGATGATGGACATTTTGATTTAAAATAAAAAAGCCTTTTGGCTTTTTTTTGTTGAAAAAGCGTGTATAATAGCAAACGATGAAAGTGAGGAACGCTAAAATGAAAAAGATTTTATTTGATTATGGATTACTTTCAACTGATTTGGTCCAAAACAATCAACTAGTGAAGGTGAGTGAACGGGCTGTTGGCTTTGGTAAATTATTTACTGATGGCGAAAAACCAGTGTTACTCAATGATGGAGATGATAATGATAAGTTCTATGGTCAATTATATGAATTAACGCTCGATCAATTAGCAGAATTTGCAAAACAATGGCCTGAGTATCATGAAGTTGAATTAATGGCATATACGAGTGAGGGCATGATGATGACAAGTGCGTTCGCTCAAACAAAGCAACAAATTCAGAAACTCACGTATCTCGACTATCCCGAGTGGAAATAAGGCTGAATTTAAAGTAGTTTCTCAGATGAATTGAAAAGTTTAAACGAAAAATTGGAAATAATGAGTAAACTATCAATAAATCTTGAATTTTTTGTGTAAAAGTGATATTATTTTATCTGTAATCGGTTTCTTCTGATAGAACAACAGGAGAACTATTAAAAAAAATGGAACTGGATTTAAGAGAGGAGGATGTTACATGTTTTTTCAAATATGTAACGGATGAAAATTATGACACAAGCATGGCAAAATTTTAAAGGATCACGTTGGCAAAAAGAAGTTGACGTACGTGATTTTATTCAAAAAAACTACACACCATATACAGGTGATGACTCATTCTTAGTTGGACCAACAGAGGCAACGACAACTTTATGGGCACAAGTTATGGACCTCAATACAAAAGAACGCGATGCTGGTGGCGTTTTAGATATGGATACGAAAATTGTCTCAACAATTACATCACATGGGGCGGGATATCTGCAAAAAGAATTAGAAACAATTGTTGGTTTCCAAACAGATCAACCATTTAAACGTTCATTACAGCCATTCGGGGGGATTCGTATGGCACAAGCAGCAGCTCAAGCCTATGGATATGAAGTTGATGCTGAAGTAGTTGAAACGTTCTCAAAATATCGTAAAACACATAATGCTGGTGTATTTGATATTTACACTGCTGATATGCGTGCAGTGCGTAAATCAGGAATTATCACAGGTTTACCAGATGCATATGGACGTGGACGTATTATCGGGGATTACCGTCGCGTCGCTTTATACGGAATTGACTATTTAGTTACTGATAAGAAAAAACAACTTGATAGCACATCGCGCACAATGACTGAAGCGGTAATGCGTGAACGTGAAGAGTTAAATGAACAAATTCGTGCATTAGTTGAATTAAAAACAATGGCTGCAGCATACGGATACGATATTTCACAACCGGCGACAAATGCGAAAGAAGCAATCCAATGGTTATACTTTGGATACTTAGCAGCAATTAAAGATCAAAATGGAGCGGCAATGTCTTTAGGGCGGACGTCAACATTTATCGATATTTATATTGAGCGTGATTTAGCAAATGGGATTATTACTGAAGAAGAAGCTCAAGAATACGTTGACCACTTCATTATGAAGTTACGTCTTGTAAAATTTGCGCGGACACCAGAATATAATGCTTTATTCTCAGGAGATCCAACTTGGGTAACTGAATCGTTAGGTGGAGTTGGACTTGATGGACGTCCATTAGTAACACGTTCTTCATTCCGTTATTTACATACATTACAAAACTTAGGAGCAGCACCAGAACCGAACTTAACGGTATTATGGTCGCAACGTATGCCTGAAGGTTTCAAAAACTTCTGTGCGAAAATGTCAATTTTAACATCATCAATTCAATATGAAAATGATGATATCATGCGTGTCACACACGGTGATGACTATGCTATCGCATGTTGTGTATCACCAATGCGTGTCGGAAAAGAAATGCAATTCTTCGGAGCGCGTGCAAACTTAGCGAAATGTTTATTATACGCAATCAACGGTGGTGTGGATGAGAAATCAAAAGCACAAGTTGGACCAAAATTCCGTCCAATCGAAGGTGACGTGTTAACATACGATGAAGTCATGCCACGTTTCAAAGATATGATGGTTTGGTTAGCTGAATTATATGTTAATACATTAAATGCGATTCACTATTCACACGATAAATATGCTTACGAGCGAATTCAAATGGCCTTACATGATAAAGAAGTATTACGTTATTTCGCGACAGGGATTGCTGGATTATCAGTAGTAGCTGATTCATTAAGTGCAATTAAATATGCAACAGTTAAAGGAATTCGTGACGAAGAAGGAACAATCACTGACTTCGAAACAACAGGAGAATATCCAAAATACGGAAACGATGATGACCGTGTCGATGATATCGCTGTTGAGTTAGTGGAATTCTTTATGGGAGAAATCCGTAAACATTATACATACCGTGATGGAAAACCAACAATGTCGATCTTAACAATCACATCAAACGTTGTATATGGTAAGAAAACAGGAAATACACCTGACGGACGTCGTGCTGGTGAGCCATTTGCACCAGGTGCAAACCCAATGCACGGTCGTGATAGCTCGGGAGCAGTTGCTTCATTAGCTTCAGTTGCAAAATTACCATTCAACCACGCAGCTGATGGAATTTCAAATACATTCTCAATCGTGCCAAACGCATTAGGGAAAGACATTGAAATTATTGCTGGTGATTTAAGTTTAGAAGATTGTGCACCAAATAGTGCATGTCGTATTCCAAACTTAAGTGTTGGTGTTGATGAATAAAAAATTATAATCAGAAAGAGAAATGCATATTGTTTGCAAGGGGTTTCTTTTGACGTTAAAATAAAATTGTAAATGAAATGAAGGGAGTGTTTTAAATGTCAGTAAATCAATCACAAATTGAAAACTTAGTCGCAATGTTAGACGGATATGTTGAACAAGGAGGACACCATTTAAATGTAAACGTATTTTCACGTGAAACATTAGTGGATGCTCAACAACACCCAGAAAAATATCCGCAATTAACAGTACGTGTATCAGGATACGCTGTAAACTTCGGTAAATTAACGCCGGAACAACAAAATGATGTTATCGCACGTACATTCCACGGTTCAATGTAAGTTGATCCAACCTCTAGACTTACAAGTCTAGAGGTTTTTTTCTTGCTAAAGTCAAAAGGAGCGAAAGAATAGGTATATATAAAGAATAAAATCACAGGAGGATGAAAAAATGGAAGGACGTTATCACTCAATCGAATCGTTTGGGAATGTTGATGGGCCAGGTACACGAATGGTACTATTCTTACAAGGATGCCCGTTGCGTTGTTTGTATTGTCACAATGCTGATACATGGCTGATGAATGACGGAAAAACAATCACCGTTGATGAAGTTGTGACACGCTTTGAAAAAAATCAAGCGTTTTATCGTAACGGAGGAATAACAGTAAGTGGAGGAGAGCCCCTTTTACAAATTGAATTTATTACTGAACTTTTTACAAAATTGAAAGCAAAAGGAATTCATACGTGCATTGACACAAGTGGTGCGGTGTATCAACCTGGTAATCTTCATCAAAGTGAAAAACTTAAAAAGATGCTCGAAGTCACTGATTTACTATTAATTGATATCAAGCACATTGATACGCACAAAAATAAAATTTTGACTGGGCAGCCAAATGAACATATGTTAGAGTTCATTCGTTTTGTTGATGAACAAGCTGTATCGTATTGGATTCGTCACGTCCTTGTACCAGGATATAGTGATGATGAGCAAGACTTATATCAGATGGGGAAATTCATCGGAGAACTTAAGTATGCAAAAGCATTAGAAGTTTTACCTTATCATAGTATGGGGGAAAATAAATGGGATATGATGGGAATGGAATATCCACTTAAAGATCTTGAAGCACCATCAGATGCAGTTGTGATGCGAGCAAAAGAGCTTATTTTTAAAGGGATTGCTGATCGGCGACTAGAATTAAAAGCGGTAATTACTAAGTAATGAAAAGCGAGTAAACACTAATTTCAGTGAGTTTTACTCGTTTTTTTAGCAAAAAACACGACACACTCGAAAGCGTTGTTTTTTCAAAAGCGAAGAAAAGCAAAAAAAGTAAAAAAAGATGCGAAAAAGTGTTGACGGTAGGGTAAGAAGAGTGATAAGATACATCTTGTCCTTAAGAGACGCACCGAGTC
>JBOFQK010000047.1:0-2486 GCA_051660865.1 Culicoidibacterales bacterium
ATGATCAATTTGCGAATCATCCGCATAAAAATACCGTATTAACAAATTTAGTTGCTTATGCAAAAACGGGAAAAAGTATGATGTTTACTCATGATACAATTAGTGCAACAAATGCATATGGAACACCAGCTTTAACGCAAAATTTTCGTGCTGCACTTGGTCAAGCACGATTTGATGATTTCGTTCAAGCGAGCAAAGCAGTCGAGGGCAATCGTGATACAACAAAAGATTTTGAAGGGAATACGATTCCCTATGTAGCAACGACAAATAAAAATATTTACGGCTTAAACATGTATGGTGGTGGTCAGCAAAAAATGGGGGATACAATTTACCAAACCAATGGAGGGCAAATAACAACATTCCCATTCGAACTTGAATCACAAACAACGTTTAACGTTGCAAACACTCATAATCAATGGTTCCAATTAAACTTAGAAGATGAAACAGTTGTTCCTTGGTATAATTTAATTACTAGTGCGAACAAGTATGATTCAAAAAATAATTATTATACCTATTCAAAGGGGAATTTAACTTATTCTGGAACAGGTCATGGGAATGGATTTACGACTGCAGAACTCCGGTTATTCGTCAATACGATTGTCAAGGCTGAACGTGGGGCGAACCACGCACCGGTTATTACAACGGATTTGAGTGAGATGACAGAAATTGCTGCTCCAGCAGCGAATGATTTAAGTTTTAATGTCAGTGCAACGGATATTGACAATGATCAGGTGCAACTTGAAGTGAAACTTGATAATCAAGTTGTGCAGTCAATTCCGTTACAAAATAGTGGAACGAATAATCAAGTGACAATTTCGAAAGACTTACTCAAAGAAATAGGCACAAAAACAGTAACAATTAGTGCCGTTGATGCGCGTGGTGCTGAAGCACAACTTGTGACTAGAACGTTACAGTTAGTCAATACCCCGGTTATTGAAGCGACAGCGACGGCACAACAAGGGCTACTAGGTGATGTATTGCAAGTACCAGTCAAACTTGAGCTAAAAAATACCTCAGCGACACAAGAAATTACGCAGGTTGAAGTTAAATTTTCAACAACAAGTACTGATTTGTGGGAAATCAAGAATCCAACGCAAGCAGTAACTGTGACGGATAATCAAGCTGAAATTACATATGAAATTCAGCCGAAAGCAGAATTTGCGAATACGCTAATTCCTGCAACGGTTACGTATCAAGTCAACGGTACAGTGAAAACAATGACATTCAATATTGCAATCGCAGCAAAGCAAGGGAAATTTGATGTTCGGGTTGTTGATGTCAATGGTAATCCATTAACGACGACAGATACAGCTGTGAAGTTGAATGGCGAACAACGTAATATTTATATTAACCAAGGAAGTCGTGTTGATATTACAACGTTTGCTGAAAAAGCGTTAACATCACAAGCATATACAGCTGAATTTATCGATCCAAGTACGCTGAATCTTGAAATTCAAGATACGTGTGTGCAAACAAGTTTAACGGCAAGTTGTACAACGAGTGCGCAATCATTACCGTTAAATTATGAAAATCCATATTATCGAATTACGTACAAAGTTGAACAAATTTTACCAGCCGAAAGTCCGATTCGTATGTTAGAAATTCAACCAGCTGATAGTTTTGAAGTCAGTGCAATTGGTGGTTGGGTACGAACAGGTCAAGAAGAAATTGGTGTCAACGGGACAATTAGTAATAATGGTTTACCGGTGCTCGAATTACTGCAAGCACCTGTTAATCCAACGAATCGTCCGGTTATTGTTGAACATATGACGATGTCTGAATTCATCGCTAGTACGAAAAAAGTGAATGGCTTATACGATATTATTATTCTCGGTAATAGTAATGGGAGTACTCACTTTACAACGGCGAACAACGCCTCCGATCAACTCGCCTATGCAACATATTCAAAACAGGAATCTAAGAAAGTCAGTAATGATATAACGCAGCGCCGTCTTGATGAGTTAACAGACTATATTGATAGTGGCCAACTATTTTATGTCGATTCTAAATTACACAGTAACGGAGTTGCAGGGACGATTGTTGATGGAATTAAAGGGATAACTGGCGAAAATGTTATAGTTGGAATTCCGACTTTAACAGCTGCATTAAGTACCTATAATCAATTAGAGGGGCGATATAAAGCTGCGGAAATTGGTAAAATTGCGCCAGCAACCGATACGTATGAAACAGAATTAGGGAATCCGAGTAATCGCTTGATGAATTTCATCGTCAGTGCGAGTGATCCAAGTCAAAGCAATGAGGCCGTTCAACTTCAACTGACACTTGATATTAACGGTGATGGCTTGTTTAAAGAGGATGAAATTGTCGTTACTCAAAATGTAATCTTGCCAGTGAGAAATCATAGCTTTACGTACGAAATGCCGAGTGATTTTGTTGGTCTCCTTGACTGGAAAATTGAACTTGTCAAATCAAGTACAGGTGAACCAATTCGTAGTGCTGATTTTGGTCAAACATTATTCCGCCGC
>JBOFQK010000048.1:0-2247 GCA_051660865.1 Culicoidibacterales bacterium
CGACTTTAACAGCTGCATTAAGTACCTATGATCAATTAGATGGGCAATATAAAGCTGCTGAAATGAGTAAAATTGCGCCAGCAACCGACACTTATGAAACAGAATTAGGGAATCCAAGTAATCGTTTTATGAATTTCATTATTAGTGCGAGTGATCCAAGTCAAAGCAATGAGGCCGTTCAACTTCAACTGACACTTGATATTAACGGTGATGGCTTGTTTAAAGGGGATGAAATTGTTGTCACTCAAAATGTAATCTTGCCATTGAGAAATCATAGCTTTACGTACGAAATGCCAAGTGATTTTGTTGGTCTCCTTGACTGGAAAATTGAACTTGTCAAATCAAGTACAGGTGAACCAATTCGCAGTGCTGATTTTGGTCAAACATTATTCCGCCGTCTAGGCGAGAAAAAGTTGATTCGGGTCTTACAAGTGATTCCATATCCAACAAATCAAATAGGCGATAGTATTCAAAAATCATTGAACTTATCACAAAATCATAAGTGGAAAGAATTGATAGCGAAAGTTCCTGATTATCAGTTTGAATTTACTGCGATGTCAACAGCTGATTTCAACGATGATAACAAGAGACCGGAATTAAACGGAAACTTTGATATGGTGATTTTAGGATTTGCAGATGCATATAATGGCCAAGATTTAACTGCTAAGAGTGTAGCAGCTGTAAAAGCATTCGTTGAGACCGGACAAGGATTGATGCTAACTCACGATACATTATTGTATGCACACAAACCAAATGGAAACTTAGTCACTCAAATTGGTCCAATCAGTGGACAGTTAAAAGACTATAGACAAGTGGTAGTTGGGTCATATGAAAATCAAACGAAACGTGTCTATCAAATGAATGAAGCACTGATTACAAATTACCCATTTAATTTATCTACCAATACTGATGAAAATAATTTAATCCCAATTCGACGAACACATGCACAGTGGGCACAATTGAATCTTGAAGATGAAAATGTTATCCCTTGGTATACAATGGCACCGAATACGGTTACGACTAGTGGAAGTGTTGCGGATTATCCTGGCCAACCGACAACCGGAACTGATTATACTGATAATAGTGATAAATTAGCAGATACATCAAAGATTAATCAGTATGATGCTCGTAATAATTATTATACATACTCGTATAAAAATATCACGTTCAGTGGTACCGGTGAAAATACCATGGAAATAAATACCCAGTACCCAGAATCAGAGATGCAGTTATTTGTGAATACGATTGTTCGTGCCGAACGAGCGATGAATCATGCACCAACATTTACAACCCAAAATATCCCACAAGAAATTGGCTATTCAAATAGTAACAATGATAGTGAGGTGATTATGCTTGATTTCTCTGTTATTCCACGGGATATCGATCGTGATACGATGAGTGTTCAAGCAGTGTTAAAAGATTACAATGGGAAGGTACTTGCGAACGAAACTCAAGATAATATTCTTGATAATCAAATTGTCAATTTTAAAGAACTCGGAGTAAGTAATGATATTCTGAAAAGTTTAAAAAATACGGAGCTGACTTTAACAATTACTGTCACAGATGAGCACGGGGCTTCGACAACGCAAGCTTTTAAGATTAAAGTTGTTGATAAAGTTATTTTAGCCATTCGTTTGAATACAGATAAAGCAGGGTACCTTGTTGGTGATACGGTTACGATGAATCCAACTGCCGTTAGTCAAGGTGGAAGTGGCAATAGTGAACGTTTCAAAAATGTCAAAACTTCAATTGTAGATGGATACAAAAATCCTCCGTTACAACAAAGTTCTGAAAAAGCCGAAATCCAAACGATTTCAGCAGAACACGACTCAACAAATTTAATACCATTATTACAAGCGAATTTAGCATACAAGTTTAAAGTTTTACCAGAAGCGAGTTTAACAGTTACAGAGCCAAAAAACTTTGAACTCAAACTGACCTATGATTATGAATCAAAAGGTTCAGGAAATTATCAAACAACAACTGGAGTTGAAGTTATAACTCCTATTGCTTTAAAGCGGAGTAAAGTGATTTTTAAAGTTGTCACTTATGATGGAAAACCACTAGCTCATACACTAATCACATTTAATGGAAAAAATTATTTAAGCAATCAAGCCGGAGTAATTGAAGTCAGCGATGTAGCGACAGGAACGTATCAACCACAATTGATACTAGCTGATTACGATTTGATTCAATCACAGTTACAGCATGTGCAAGCCGATGGGAAGGTAACTGAGCCAGTTGCGT
>JBOFQK010000049.1:0-3421 GCA_051660865.1 Culicoidibacterales bacterium
GGATCTTGTCGTAAAGCAACTTTTAGCCCTTTCGCAAAGCTTTCAACATCCTTCCCAACTTCACGTTGATTAATCAGTGATTGTTTGTGTTCATGGTAAAACTCAATTGGATCTTCTAGTGTAATAATATGCTTATGACTCGTTTGATTCACTTCATTAATCATCGCTGCTAATGTGGTTGATTTCCCAGAACCGGTTGGCCCGGTCACAAGAATGAGTCCGCGTTGTTTGTGAGCAAGCAATCGTAATATTTCTGGTAATTGTAATTGATCAAACGTTGGTACATGAGTGGGAATCGGTCGAATTGCTAACGCAATACTCCCACGTTGGTAGTAGGCATTAATCCGGAACCGTGACTCACCAGCAAGTTCATACGAGAAATCAAGTTGCTGTTGTACTTCAAACTGTTTCCATTGTGAATCACCAATTAATTGTTTTGCGCAAGTCTGTGTCAATTCCGCTGTCATAACCGTGTAATCAAGCGGTCGTAATTCCCCTTGGACACGAATCATTGGCGGACGATCAATACTTAAATGAATATCTGACGCTTTTCGCTGTAGTGCTAACCGTAAAATTTCTGTAATCAAGATTTGTCTCTCCTTACTTTAAAATAAATCTGGTAATGCTGGTGAACCAAGATTATCTTCAGCTGAATAAATCTGAATCTCCATTGCCTGTGAATTTGTTTGATTTGGGTCTGGCAGAATTGTTACTTTTGTCTTCGTTGCTACACTTTCAACTTTCACCGACCAACGTAATAAGAAGTCTACTTGATTTTCAGCCGTTGGTGGTAGCCAACTAATAATTGCTTGTGACGTATTCCAACTAGCTCCTACACTACCAATCCACTGTTTTTTCCCATCGTCATACACCCAAGTTATCCCTGGAACTGGTGAATAACCAACCGCTGTTTTATAATATAAGACTGGCTTTTCTACTTTGTTTGGGGCATCAATAACGAATAATTTCGGCTGACCGACAAGGGTAAATATTGAACCAATTGTTGCGTAAGAATTCGTTGTTAATGTCGGTGTATTCGTGCCTAATTGAAATTGATTATTTTCCAATCCAATTTCAATTGTGGTTCCTTCAGCAACCGGATTTTTTGGCTTCACCATATATGTCACAATAGGTTGATTATCGTCAAAATTCACAGTAATCCCAGCTTCTGGTAACGCAACTGGCTCAGTTACCTTCCCATCGGCTTGCACATACTGTAACTGTGATTGAATCAAATCGTAATCAGCTAGTATCAATTGTGGTTGATACGTCCCTGTCGCTACATCGCTGACTTCAATTACTCCGGCTTGATTCGTCAAATAGTTGTTTCCATTAAATGTGATTAGTGTATGAGCTAATGGTTTGCCATCATGAGTGACAACTTTAAAAATCACTTTACTCCGCTTTAAAGCAATCGGAGTGATAACTTCGACTCCAGTTGTCGTTTGATACTTCCCTGAGCCTTTTGATTCATAATCATAGGTCAATTTGAGTTCAAAGTTTTTTGGCTCTGTAACTGTTAAAGTCGCTTCTGGTAAAACTTTAAACTGGTATGCTAAATTCGCTTGTAACAATGGCACCAATGCTGTTGGTCCTTGTGCAGTCGTAATCGTTTGTGTTTCAGCTTTTTCAGAACTTTGTTGTAACGGAGGATTTTGGTATCCATCTACAATTGAAGTTTTGACATTTTTGAAACTTTCACTATTGCCATTTCCACCTTGACTAATGGCAGTTGGATTCATCGTAACTGTATCACCAACCAGGTACCCTGCTTGATCTGGATTCAAACGAATGGCTAAAACAACTTTATCAACAACTTTAATTTTAAAAGCTTGCGTTGTCGAAGCTCCATGCTCATCTGTGACAGTAATTGTTAAGGTCAGCTCCGGATTTTTTAAATTTTTCAGAATATCATTACTTACTCCAAGTTCTTTAAAATTGACAATTTGAT
This sequence comes from Culicoidibacterales bacterium, assembly GCA_051660865.1. GTDB lineage: Bacteria > Bacillota_I > Bacilli_A > Culicoidibacterales > ZOR0006 > ZOR0006. Next base: position 1,952 of record JBOFQK010000049.1, read on the forward strand.
TATCAAGAATATTATTTTGGGTTGCGCTCGCAAGTTCCTGCCCAGTGTGATCTTTTAAGATTGCTTGAACACTCATCATATCACGATCAATATCCCGTGGAATGACAGAGAAATCAAGCATAATCAATTCACTATCATTTTGACTATTTGAATAGCCAATTTCTTGTGGGATATTTTGGGTTGTAAATGTTGGTGCGTGATTCATCGCTCGTTCGGCACGAACAATCGTATTCACAAATAACTGCATCTCTGATTCTGGGTACTGGGTATGTATTTCCATGGTATTTTCACCGGTACCACTGAACGTGATATTTTTATACGAGTATGTATAATAATTATTACGAGCATCATATTGATTAATTTTCGACGTATCGGCTAATTTATCACTATTATCAGTATAATCATCTCCAGTTGTCGGTTGGCCAGGATAATCCGCAACACTTCCACTAGTCGTAACCGTATTTGGTGCCATTGTATACCAAGGGATGACATTTTCATCTTCAAGATTCAATTGTGCCCATTGGGCATGTGTTCGTCGAATTGGGATTAAATTATTTTCATCAGTATTGGTAGATAAATTAAATGGGTAATTTGTAATCAGTGCTTCATTCATTTGATAGACACGTTTCGTTTGATTTTCATATGAACCTACTGTTACTTGCCTGTAATCTTTTAATTGTCCACTTATTGGTCCGATTTGCGTGACTAAATTCCCATCCGGCTTATGCGCGTACAGTAATGTATCGTGAGTTAGCATCAATCCTTGTCCAGTCTCAATGAACGCTTTTACATCTGCTACACTCTTAGCAGTTAAATCTTGGCCATTATATGCATCTGCAAATCCTAAAATTACCATATCAAAGTTTCCGTTTAATTCTGGTCTCTTGTTATCATCGTTGAAATCAGCTGTTGACATCGCAGTAAATTCAAACTGATAATCAGGGACTTTCGCTATCAATTCTTTCCACTTCTTATTTTGTGATAAATTCAGTGATTTTTTAATACTATCGCCTATTTCATCTGTTGGATATGGAATCACTTGTAAGACGCGTATCAATTTTTTCTCACCTAGACGGCGGAATAATGTTTGACCAAAATCAGCACTACGAATTGGTTCACCTGTACTTGATTTGACAAGTTCAATTTTCCAGTCAAGGAGACCAACAAAATCACTCGGCATTTCGTACGTAAAGCTATGATTTCTCAATGGCAAGATTACATTTTGAGTGACAACAATTTCATCCTCTTTAAACAAGCCATCACCGTTAATATCAAGTGTCAGTTGAAGTTGAACGGCCTCATTGCTTTGACTTGGATCACTCGCACTGACGATGAAATTCATAAAACGATTACTTGGATTCCCTAATTCTGTTTCATAAGTGTCGGTTGCTGGCGCAATTTTACTCATTTCAGCAGCTTTATATTGCCCATCTAATTGATCATAGGTACTTAATGCAGCTGTTAAAGTCG
>JBOFQK010000050.1:0-10448 GCA_051660865.1 Culicoidibacterales bacterium
TTTGTTTGCTTTCCTTAAGGACAAGTATTATGATATCACTCATTCCTCTTCCCGTCAAGAACTTTTTTGAAAAAACTTTTATTGTTTTTATTTCCTCTCTTTTTTCAAAAAAAAGCACACCACTATTGTGATGTGCTTATAATTTACATTTGCTTTCTAAATACAAACATTCCTTCGCTAGCATTAGTAATCAAATCTGTTTGTTCATCTGTATTAGAATGTTTCGGATGAATAAATTCTACTATTTGAAATTTACATTTATTCACATAAAAATGAATATTTCCAACTTCAAAGTATGGTGTACAGGTTTCCCAAACTTTTGTTTCTGGATGTAAACTTTCAATTCCATCCCATATTTCCTTACCAATCCCTTTGCTACGTGCGTCAAATTTAACATATAAAAAATCAAGATGATTGTGCTGAGTTTTTTCATTTATTACCACTATTGCACCGCCAATCATTTTACCATCAATCAATATTTTATACGCCACCGAACCTTCTGCTTGTAAAGAGGCGTCAATATCTTTTGTGGGTAGAATCCATTCATCAGTCTTACCGAAAGCATCTTCATATCCTTTTTGGAACGACTCCTGCATATCATTTTTATATTGTGCTAAATCTTTATCATCTTGATTAACAATCAAAAAATCCATTTTTTTTATTTTCATATGCGAATTCCTTTTAGATTCTCTAAAATTAACTGTTGTTCTTAATATATATCAAGCATTCATCCGCCTTAAGTGGTTTACTAAATAAATAACCTTGATAAAAACCATCACCCATTGCATCTAAAACAGCTTTTTGATTTTCGGTTTCGACAAATTCATTAACAATCATTATTCCTGTTGACTCACATAAACTGTAAACAGATTTCACTATATTTTTTGACTCTTCGTTTTTATCAATATCCCTAATTAAACTTCCATCAATTTTGATACAGTCTATATCGTACTTTTTGATGTACAATAGGGGGTTATAACCAACTCCAAAATCATCAATTGCTAATTTAATACCACTCTCATTTACTATCGATAACTGTTTCTTTGTTATCTCATCTCCACCAATTGCAAAACTTTCTGTTATTTCTAGTTTAATCGCATTCGGCTGAACATCGTAAAACTTAATCATATCTTTGATATCCTTTGCAAATGAATCATCTTTTAATTGCTTAGTTGAGATATTTATGGACATATCGATTGGATTATTTAATTCCTTATTCCAGATTGAACTTTGTTTAATTGCCTCTCTAGCAACCCACTTCCCTAAAAGATAGACTAGTCCAACTTCTTCTGCAATTAATACGATAATATTCGGTGGAATGTAGCCAAACTCTTCATAATTCCATCTTAAAAGTGCTTCTACACCAACAACTTGTCCCTTTTTATTCACTTGCGGTTGGTATTCTAAATACAACTCATCGTCATTTTTTCTTCTTCCGTTTAGGATTTCTTTTAGCTCTTCTCCTAAGAAGATGCTAATTTCCCCCATATTATCCGCACCACTTGCTAAATCAAGTTTTTCTAACTCACCCGAAAAAACCATATTTTTTAGCTGTTCATATGCTTCTTTTCTTTCATGCTTACTCATATTATCTGCAATTCGTACAAAAGGGGTATAAATTGCAACACCTACCGCAATATTAATTACTTGGAGTATTAACCCTGAAAAGCTCCCAGTAAGTCGATACGCATTGAATAATACTGGATGAGTCCAACTCATATCAGTATTGACAATTTCTACTAAACCTAATTCAAATGCTCCTTGAGCGATAATGTATAAAATAATTGGTGTAATTGTTAATGGGATTACATAGACAGGATTAAAGAGAATCGGTAAGCCGTAAGTGATCGTTTCATTGATATTAAAAAGGCTTGGGCCAATCGAAATCTTTGAAATTTTCTTACTATACTTATTTTTACTAACTATTAGCACTGCAATTATTAGGCAAAACGTACTTCCTGCACCACCCATGTTTGTAAATGTATCTACATATAGCCTATTGAAAGATTGATCATGTACGATTAAATCTCCACCATGACCACCAACTACCCACAATGCATTTTTGATAAAGATATATTTGATATCATTATAAAAACCATTGGCTCCATGAATCGTTATACCTTCAAGTGTAATAATCTGACTAAAAAAAAGCGAATTAATTACAAGTGCGGTTCCAATTACGGCAGTAATTGTTAAGACCGCAGGCAAAATTGCTAAAATCGACTGCCTAACAACTCGTTCGTAACTATTTATTAAATTTTTTCTGTTATCGAGCATATAATAATATATTTTTATGTACAGCTCACTAAATGCAAAACTTACTACTGTGGATACTAACGTCCAATTGGCCGCGATAATGACACTGCTAAATGTCCCCTCCACGCCCTCAATTGTCAAAATACTACTAAAAGCAATGGCTGAGATTAACCCTATAAACCCAACAATATATGGACTGGTACTATTCCCCATATACTTAATATCTTGCTTTTGGTTCACGCGTATTTTAGCTAACTCACTACATATCGATATAATAATCAATACCTTAGTAACCATATATAAGCTATTATAGATTTCAATAAATATGCTTTTCCAATTATCATTGATAATAAATGCCATGATATTCATAAACAATTCTGTATTTATATTTAGTATGATAATAAATATACAATTTATCAAGATAATGGGCTGCACTTTCAAAAGTCCTCGCCTAATTGATTTTATATATATGTTATTATAAATTTTATAAAAAAATGCGCTCATTTTCGCTCCTTAATACCTTATTTTTTTCTAATCAATATCTTATATTAATTGTATCCTCTCTGATTGTTTTTTTCTAGAGCTTATCAAATAAAATCTACTTACTTTCCTTTAAAATGTAATAATCAACAAAAAAAGATGCCCTTTTTTGTAAAAGGATGCATCTTTTTCGTTGAAAAGTTATTTCTTTACACAACTATAGTTATCACTTGTGGTATGGTTCGTTACGATTGATTTTAAAAGCTCGATACACTTGCTCAACTAAAATTAATCGCATCAGCTGATGTGGAAATGTCATTGGACTAAACGAAAGTAGTGCATTAGCGCGTTGGGTTACTCGTGGATGAAGTCCAAAAGAACCACCAATAACAAATGCAACTTTACTTTTACCATATGTTGCAAGTCGATCCAGCTCACTTGCTAATTGTTCGCTTGACCATTGTTTACCTTCAATTGCTAGTGCAATAACATGAACATCGTCATTAATACGCTTTAAAATTTGATCAGCTTCACGATTTTTAATTTCCATAATCTGTGCATCACTAATTTTATCTGGCGCATGCTCTTCCTTTACTTCTGTCACAGTAACTTTCGCATAAGCACCCATGCGCTTTAAATACTCTTCAATACCCATTTTTAAATATTTTTCTTTCAAATTACCAACACATATAATTTGTATGTTCATCTGTTACTCCTAATATTCAATTCGAACTTCTTTTCCGATAATTTCATATTGTGCTTGCTCTTGACAATATGCGCATGATTCATTCGTTATTACTTCAGTAATAACTGGTAATGTTTCTTCTGCTAATACATCATCCATCGCTATTTCTAAGTGTTCCTTACATACAAACATTTGTTTCACTTCCTTTACTTTTATAGTATACTGATTTTTCCTTAAGAAAAAAACCAGCTTTCTACTGAAAAGCTGGTTTTTAACAATTATTGGGCTTTTGTTAATTTTACCGTCACTGTTTGAGCCGTGCTATCGCGATAATATGTCAATTCTGCTTGATCACCAACTTTTAATTTCAATAATTCTCGTTTCAAATCAAGAACAGAAGCAATCGCTTGGCCATTAAACTCAGTAATCACATCACCTGATTTAATTCCGGCATTTGCTGCTGGATAATCACTTTGAGCTTCGATTACTAATACACCTGATTGCACATCACTTGGTAACTCTAGCGTAGCATTGCGGTATTCCAATGGAATGCTTTCTAAACTTTGTAATGTCACACCTAAAACAGGGTATTCGACCTTTCCGTTCGTTTCTAATTGGGTAATAACTGACTTAGCGGTGTTAATTGGAATTGCAAAGGCAATTCCTTCGGCATATTCACTGCTTATTTTAGCGGAATTAATTCCAATTACTTGTCCTTGAATATTTAAAAGTGCACCACCACTGTTTCCAGGATTAATTGCTGCATCTGTTTGTAATACTGCAATTTCCCCAGCACCATTATCAGTTGCAAGCGCGCGCTCTTTTCCAGAAATAATTCCACTCGTTACAGATCCATAGAAATCTAAGCCTAATGGATTCCCAATTGCAATAACTGGTTCCCCAACTCGAACACTGTCTGAATCACCTAACTCAGCAATTTGACTGACACCTTCAGCACTCATTTTTAGTACTGCTAAATCGTTAATTGCATCCGAACCAACAAGTTCGGCAACATAACGATCTCCATTTGTCATAACAACTTCAATTTGTTCAGCTGCGTCAATGACATGGGCATTCGTTACAACGTAAGCCGTATTCCCATCCTTTTTATAAATAACACCTGATCCACTTCCAACTTCTTGTAGTTCAGCGCTCCCACTTTGTGGTAATAAATTCCCAAATGGTCCAAGATTCGTTGAAGTTTGAGATGTTTGTAAATTAATCACACCAACAACTGCTGGTGATACTTCTTCAACTACTTGTGTTGTTTGTGTCGAAACATCAACACTCACAGACTGTTGAATACTTTCAACAATTGTCGAATTATTCGTACTCATCCATAAAAAGCCACCAATCGCTAGTACCGATGCTAGCGTACCACCAATTATTCCTGCTAAAAAACCTTTTGTTGATTGTTGCATTAAAATTCCCTCCATTTTTTGATTCACAACTTATTTACAATTGATACGTTGATAAACTCATTTCTTGTTTTGCAATTGTCATCGTAAATTGATTTGGCACATTCAACTTTTTGAAGATATTCTCGACTGTTAATCTAGCTAAATCTGGCGTATTATTTTCTTGACTTAAATGGGCTAAAACAACTCGTTGTGTTTTTGTCCCAATTAACTTCGCCAGAATTAGGGCGCTGTCTTCATTTGAAAGATGGCCAACATCTGATAAGATTCGTTGTTGTACTGAAAAAGGATAGCCTGACATTCTGACCATTTCTGGATCATGGTTCGTTTCAAAAATATATGCATCTGCATTTCGGAGCTTATCATATAAATTTTGGTTCACATATCCACTATCCGTCACATAGACAAGCTTTTTTTGATTTACACTAAAAGTATAACCTAGCATGTACGCCACATCATGTGATAGTGGAAATGCCTCAACCACAAACGGTCCAATTTGGTGCACGCCAGAATCAATAAAAATAACGCGCTCTTGTGTTTTCGGACGATGATCTTCTTTAAGTGCAGCATATGTTTGTTCATGAATGTAAATAGGAACTGCATAGCGATCGCACAGTACTCGAATACCACCTACATGATCACCGTGTTCATGTGTGACAAAAATCCCTTTAATTTGATCAATTGTTATTTCTAGTTGTGTTAATAATTGCATTGTTTTTTTTGCTGACAAACCAGCATCAATTAAATATTTTCCACCTTGTGCCTCGATAAGAGTAGTATTTCCTTTACTCCCACTCGCTAAAACTGTAAATTGCATTTAGCTCACCTCAACACTTAGTATATCAAAAATTATAAATTGTGTCTGTGAAGAGAAAATGAACTCTTTGCGAAAAGCTTGTGATATTTCACTTTATTGAAAGATGCTATAATCTTTTTTGGAAATAAAGTATAATAAAACTATATTTCACTTTTAGGAGGTGCTTATTTTGGGCCAAAGACGTAAGCGGTCGTTGCCATTTATTACTCAAGTCAAATATTACAGTGCTACTTTTTTAGTTATTATCAATCTTTTTATATTAATTTCAGTCGTTATTGCTAATATTAATCTCGGTATTTTTGCACCTTTACAAACATTACTACAATCACAGCCAATTCTTTTTGGGTTATTCATCATTATTCTCTTCGCCATTCCAAGTGTAATCACATTTATCGCTATTCATTTATCTCAACGTTATTACACGGAGCAAATCGATTCACTTGAAACAAGAATTTCAAATTCTTCGCTCGAATCACTCGATTTTTTCACAATTGGTGCACTAGCGTATGATGAAAATCACTTTGTTCGCTGGGCTAATAAAGTCTTATTAACTGAATTTTCTTTTTTACAATTACACGATCACCTTTCAGTTATCAGTAATGCTTTAGATACGTCAGCAGATTTAACAACGTTAACTAAGGTTGAAGGTCTGATTTATCAAGATTTTGTTTTCACTTTACACCATGACGCTAAAAATAAAATCTTTTATTTCGAAAATACTACAAAACTTTCAAAATTAAATACCCGTTATCGTGACAGTCAACTTGTATTTGGATATATTTTCGTTGATAATTATGACCAAATTCAATCTCGGGAAGATCAATATGGGCAAGATATTATGTCTGCCATTCAAAAATCACTCAATAATTGGGCTAGAAAAAATGATATTTATTTGCGTCGTTATGCGAGTGAGCGATTTGTGGCAATGACAACTTTTAAAAGCTTCCAAACCTTACTCGATGATAAATTCACTATTCTTGAAGAAATTCGCTTACTTGGAAAAGAATTCAATATTCAAACAACAATTAGTATTGGATTTTCAAGCGATGAAGACTCATTCCAAGAATCAGCTCGATTAGCTTGGGAAGCATTGGAACTCAGTCAAGGACGCGGTGGTGATCAAGTTGTCATAAAAGATACGCAAAATAACGTCCAGTTTTTTGGTGGACAAACAAATCCGATTGAACGGCGAACGCGTGTTCGGGCCAAATCAGCGGCTAGTTCATTACATACGCTCATGCTATCCGCCCAAACAATTTTAATTATGGGTCACCAATCGCCCGATTTAGATTCATTCGGGGCTGCCTTAGGTATGTATAGAATCGCAAAAGCAATGGGTAAAGATGCTGCAGTCATTTTACCGAGAATAGGCTTAAATGATGAAATTATCCGCTTAATTGAATATTTTGATTTGGATTTTGACGATTTTTCGATTGATTCAATGACTATCGACTTAACAAATTATGCACCTCATGATACACTCGTATTAGTTGTGGATACAAACAGTCCTCAGCTTGTTCAAGCACCTCAGCTTTTACAGCACTTTCCTGTTGCCGTTATTGATCACCATCGAAAATCCGGTGATTCAATCGATGGAATAATTAATTATGTTGAACCGTATGCTTCGTCAACTTGTGAACTCGTTACAGAAATTCTCATTTATCAACCGTTGAAAATTGAATTGTCTGTTTTTGAAGCAACAGTGATGTTAGCAGGAATCATGCTTGATTCAAAAAACTTTACGCATCGTACAAGTGTACGAACGTTTGATGCTGCTGCAACATTACGCCAAATGGGCGCGGATGGTATTGTTATCAAAGATACACTAAAAGATGATCTTAATGACTATTTACAAAAAGCTGCAGTAATTCAAAATGGTCGTTTTTATCGCTCCGATTTAGGAATTGTTATTGCTATTGATCCTGAAAGAGAAATGATTAGAAGTCGTAAGTTTTTGGCACAAGTTGCTGATCGATTGTTAAACTTTGGAGACGTTGACACATCATTTGTTATTGGATTCATTGATGAGCAAACTATTGGTATTAGTGCGCGCTCAACGAGTGATACAAATGTTCAATTACTTATGGAATCACTCGGTGGTGGTGGTCACTTTAATGTTGCCGCTGCCCAACTAAAAGATATGACGCTAGAAGAAGCAAAAGTAAAACTTATCGCTGTTCTAGACAATAAATTTAAAGGAGAATAAAAAATGAAAGTTATTTTTTTAGCAGATGTTCGTGGAAAAGGGAAAAAAGGGGAAATTAAAAACGTTGCCGATGGTTACGCCCAAAACTATTTATTTAAAAATAATTTAGCTGCTCCAGCAACAGTCCAAGTTCAACGTGGATTAGAGCGCGAAGCACAAGCTCAAGCAGAAAAGGCTGCTGCTCACTTAGAAGAAATGAAAGTACTTAAAAATACGCTCGAAAAGATTACCCTTGTATTTGCAATGAAAGTTGGTGCTGGCGGACGTAGTTTCGGTTCAGTTTCTTCAAAACAAATCAATCAAGAACTACAGAAGAAACACAATATCAAGATTGAACGTCGTCAAATCAAATTAAATCAACCAGTACAAGGCTTAGGAACTACAAAAGTAACAATCGATTTACACAAAGAAGTTCAAGCAACAATCAATGTTCAGCTTATTGAACAAAAATAAACAAATCTATGTTAAATATGATATAATACTGTTAGCGAACACTGATTTTTATCAGTGTTTTTTTTATGAATTTTTAGAATTGAGGTGATTTCATTTATGTCAAATATTCCTTCTCTTCCCCATGATTTAAATGCGGAACAATCAATTATTGGTTCAATGTTGATTTCTACAGAAGCTGTTTCAAAAGCCTGTGAACAATTAGCATTTGACTCATTTTATAGTCCACAACATCGTCTTATTTTTGAAATTATGTTTTACATGAACGTTGAAAATAAAGCAATTGATATCACGACCTTAAGTGGTGAACTCCGTGATAAAAATAAACTTCAAGAAATTGGTGGCGTCGAATATTTATATGAACTTTATTCTGCAGTTCCTTCAACCGCAAATGTTGATTACTATATTCAAATTGTTGAACGTCACGCTCTACGCCGACGCTTATTAAATGTTGTTCAGGAAATTGGCAATCATGTTTTAGAAGATGGCGAAGAAATTGAAGATGTCCTTGATTTTTCAGAGCAACGTATTCTTTCTGTCGCAAATAGTAAAAAAACTGGCCAATTCAAATCAATGAGCGATATTTTAGAACGAACTTTTGACCATCTTGAAATTTTACAACAACAAGATGGAGCGATTACTGGTTTAACAACCGGATTTACAGATCTCGATAACCAAACCGCTGGGTTACATGGTGGTGATCTGATCATCGTAGGTGCCCGACCAGCAATGGGAAAAACTGCATTTGCATTAAATATCGCTCGTAATGTCACTCTGAAAAACGATGCTTCTGTAGCAATTTTCAGTCTTGAAATGGGCGCTGAGCAACTCGCACTTCGTTTTTTATCTGCAGAAGGTAAAGTAGAATCTGAAAAACTAAGAAATGGAAAGCTATCAAGTGACGATATTGCCTTTCTAAATATTGCTCGTGATAATTTGGCAAATTCAAAACTTTTTGTTGATGACACTCCAGGGATTTCAATCGGAGAAATCCGTGCAAAATGTCGTCGTTTAAAACAGGAACACGGCTTAAATCTCGTCGTGATTGATTATCTCCAACTCATACATGGAAATATTAAAGGTTCGAATCGACAAGAAGAAGTTTCTTACATCTCACGGTCACTTAAAGCACTTGCTCGTGAATTAGAAATTCCCGTAATTGCTCTATCACAGCTATCTCGTGCTGTAGAAAGCCGTACTGACAAAAGACCGATGATGTCAGATATTCGTGAATCAGGAAGTATCGAACAAGATGCTGATATCGTTGCTTTTCTTTATCGTGATGATTATTACGATCGCGAATCAGAGACGAGTGATCAAATTGAAATTATAATTGGTAAACACCGTAATGGTCCAGTTGGAACAATTTCGCTCGCCTTTTTAAAAAATTATAACTTATTCGAAAATTTAGCTAGTAGCGATACTCCTGGATTAAATTAAACACAACAAAAGGAGACATTCGATGATAAGATTTTGGCGATATTGCTTTTACAACCTATTAATTAGTACTTTTTTTCTGAAATTATTAGCATTTATTTTTAAAATAATTGGTAGTACGATTATTCTTGGCTCTGGATTTGGGAATCAAACACTTTTTCATAATTGGTATGCTATTGTTCAAATTAACAATTGGGGATTATTCATTTTTGAACAAATTTTTACTCTGTTTTGTTTAATGCTCTCATTTTATTGGATACAAAAGTTATCACGTGCTAAAAAACAAAATTTCAAACGGTTTCCAGGAAGACCCATTCTTTTGGTAACATTCCTTATACTCACCGCACTCTCTAGTCACTGGAGTATCTCATTGCTATTTTTAGTAGTTTTCTTCTTTATGACAAGAACAAGAATCAATACTAATAAAAATTTATTTACCCAAACAACTACTATCTAAATAGGGCTGTATCACAATTAAGTGGCACAGCCCTTTTGTTTTAAATAATTAATAAGTACCTCTTGCTAGCTTCTAGCTGTCTGTTGCTAATAATTATAAAAAAATAAAACTAACTACTCTAGCATAACCATTTACTTCTTTTAAAATTTTTCGTCTTTGTCCTACTTTCTATTTTTTTGACGATATAGTAAGTGTAAGGAGATTTTCTTCTTACTACGTCATCACTCCTTTATTTTTTGGTA
>JBOFQK010000051.1:0-2696 GCA_051660865.1 Culicoidibacterales bacterium
TTCACTTTTACACCTTGAGGAATAGTAATAGGTAACTTACCAACTCTAGACATATATTCTCCTTTCTACCAAATTGAACAAATCAATTCGCCACCGACCATCTTCTCAGATGCTCGTTTACCCGTTGTAACACCAAGCGATGTTGAAACAATCACAGTACCATAACCGTTATAGATTCGTGGTATATCCTTATAGCCTGAATACACCCGTCGACCAGGAGTCGATATTTTCTTTAATCCATGTATTACAGGTTCATTTGAATCATCATATTTCAAGAAGATGCGGATTTGATTAAAACCATCCACAACTGTTTTTTTGAAGTTTTTGATGTATCCTTCATTTTTTAGAATTTTCACAATTTCTAACTTTAATTTAGAAGCGGAAATATCTACTTTCTCATGACGAGCCATAGTTGCATTACGTACTTTTGTCAACATATCTGCAATAGGGTCTGAAACACTCATTTCTTCCTCCTACCAACTAGATTTAGTAACGCCTGGTAACAGACCTTCACTTGCTAATTTACGAAAACAAACACGACACATTTGAAACTTTCGCAAATATCCACGGGGACGACCACACACCTTACAGCGATTGTACTTTCGAGTACTATACTTAGGTGTTGCATTAGCTTTGATTATTAAGCATTTTTTAGCCATTAACTTTCACCTATTTCCTAAAGGGCATACCAAATTTGGTAAGTAAAACACGAGCATCATTATCAGTTTTAGCATTCGTTATAATGCTAATATTTAATCCAGCAACTCTTTCGATTTTATCGAAATCAATTTCTGGAAAAATGATTTGCTCGGTAATTCCAAGAGAATAATTTCCGTTTCCATCAAAACCGTTTGGTTTTATTCCACGAAAATCCTTAACACGAGGCAACGCAACGTTTACTAAGCGATCCAAAAAATCATACATTTGTGAACCACGCAACGTTACTTTAGCTCCAATCTCATTGCCCTCACGCAATTTAAAGTTAGCAATGCTTTTTCTTGCCCTTGTTTTCACAGCCTTCTGACCTGTAATCATACTTAAGTCAGTTACTGCAGCATCAAGAAGTTTCTTGTTCGTCAAAGCTTCCCCAATGCCCATACTTACTACAATTTTTTTAACTTCTGGTATTTGCATAACAGACTTGTAGCCAAGTTCTTTAAATAATTCGGGAGCAATTTTTTCCTTATAGACTTTCTTAAGCCGAGGTACATAATTTGCCATTATACACTGTCTCCACATTTACGACAAACACGTTTTTTGTTTTCGCCGTCAATTTTATATCCAATTTTCACAGGACCGCACTTTTTGCAAACAATCATTACATTTGATATGTGCAAAGGTGCTTCAATTTCGATGATACCACCACGATCTTGTTGCGTTCGTTTTTTCATCGCTTTTTTTACGATGTTTACGCCAGCTACAAGAATGCGATCTTTATCACGAAGAACCCGAATAACGTTTCCACGCTTTCCTTTGTCTTTTCCTGCAATCACTTCAACCGTATCGTCCTTACGGATTTTGAATTTTTTTATCATATTCAACTACTCCTTAAGAACCTGCATTACAGTACTTCTGGTGCAAGTGAAACTATCTTCATGTAATCCATATCTCGAAGTTCACGGGCAACAGGACCAAAAACACGCTTTCCCTTTGGATTTTTATTTGCATCAATAATAACACAAGCGTTATCATCAAAGCGAATATACGTTCCGTCAGGTCGTCGATATTCTTTGGAAATGCGAACAATAACTGCTTTTTCAACAGATCCTTTTTTAATTGCAGAAGTCGGATTTGCATCCTTTACTGCAACAACAATTACGTCACCAATACTTGCATATCGACGATGAGAACCACCAATAACTTTAATACATTGAACAAGTTTTGCTCCGGAGTTATCAGCGACGTTCAAATACGTTTGCATCTGAATCATTTTACACTTTCTCCTTAATTACCGAGCCCGCTCAACTATGTCAGCAAGGCGCCAGCACTTTTCTTTGCTTATTGGGCGACACTCAACAATACGAACGGTATCTCCAATGTGAGCATCATTTTTCTCATCATGTGCCTTATACTTTTTGACACGCGTAACATATTTTTTATACAACCGGTGAAGTTTTTTGGTTGTTACAGAAACAACAATGGTTTTATCCATTTTATCACTTGAAACTTTACCAACAAATTCACGACGTACCGGCTTATGAACGTTTTGTTCTTCCACGGTCAACTCCTACTTATCCAAACCGGCAATTTCTTTTTGCCGTATGAACGTATTTAATGTTGCGATTTCTCGTCTCATCATACGCTTTTGCATGGGATTCTCTACCGTTCCAATAATTTTTTGAAAACGGAAATCCATATACTTCTTCTTTAACTCGTTACGTTTAATAACAAGCTCAGAATATGTCAACTCTTTATCAGATTTTGATTTTACCTTTGCCATTTAGCTCTCCTTATTCAACAGCATTGCTATATGCAATTTTTGTTTTAAAAGGTAACTTGCTACCAGCAAGATGAATTGCAGCTTCAGCTATTGATTGATCAACACCAGTAACTTCAAAAATTATTTGACCTGGCTTAATAACTGCAGTCCAATACTCTGGAGCACCTTTTCCCTTACCCATTCGAGTTTCAGCAGGCTTTTTTGAATATGGTTTATCTGGAAAAATCCGTATCCAAACTTGCCCCTTACGACTCAT
>JBOFQK010000052.1:0-1309 GCA_051660865.1 Culicoidibacterales bacterium
TGAAAACCAAGCCATCGCAAGTAGTTATGGAGACGTTAAATATTCAAGGGATGATGAAAAATAAACACTTAGCGAAAGCAATTCAGAAACAAGGATTATACGAACTTAAACGCCAATTGATGTACAAATGCCAAAAATACGGCATTGCATTCATTGAGGCTGATATGTGGTTTCCATCGTCAAAGCAATGTTCGCATTGTGGTGCGGTCAAAACACGGCTGTCGCTCTCTGAGCGCACCTTTGATTGCGAAGCCTGTCACTTGACGATTGACCGCGATTTGAATGCTGCTATCAATTTGAGCAATTATCAATTTACTTCATCACTGAAACGATGAAATAAATGTGTAGGATTCGTTGTATCCGAATTTACGCCCCTGGAGTGTTAGAACAAACAAAAGTAGCTGTCCTGTCCTTGGAAACAAGCTTCACACGACAGCCAAATTGAACACGATGAACGGGGAAGCAAACAGTTTGTTGTAAAGTTTTGAGATATTTATAAACTTTTACAATAAATTGGCAACGTGATTCCGATGGATTAAATTATCCAGATTTCTTATTGGTCATGTGAAGATGATGAAATTGTTTTTTGTGGAGATTTAGCATCAGCAAAAGCATTCTTTTTTGAAGCAATTGCTGAACAGATTCAAACTGCGATAAACGATCGTAATTTCATTTCAACTTGGGATGGTCGCAATATTATTATAGCAGGGTATGAAACATTCCAAGCTAATTGTCCCTATCCGGCCGAAATGATTATTTCCAGTCCGGAGTTCAACCTTTAAAGCAGAAAAAACAGCCATATGGCTGTTTTTTTGCTTTATTTTCTTAAACTTGCGACTTTAGTGCGAAGTTGCTGCGTACATTTAAACAAATAGTGATACTCAGTTTCATCGTCCCATTCCCAGATTAAACCTTGTAACCAATCAAAAAACGCTTGATATTCTCCGCTAATTTCTACTTCCGATTCACGATGAAGGTGCGCATAAATTGCTTGAATTGGGATGGAGCAATCATTAGCTTGGTGATGCACGACTGCCGCTTCATCCGCATCAGCAATTGTCTGCAAACACTGATTGACAATTTTTTGTGCTTGCAAGATCGTGAAAATTTCAACCGGCATCCCATAACAATGATAACTTTGATAATACTTCAGCCACGCAACCGCTTGCTCAAGTGATAATTGTTGCTGCTCAATCGCTTGAGCAATCGCCTTCAGCTCAGCGTTGACATCACTATCATAGAGCGCATCGTAGGCAACGATAATTGTTACTCCACTATTATCCTCAGTTTCATCAATTGCTAAAAACGA
>JBOFQK010000053.1:0-10734 GCA_051660865.1 Culicoidibacterales bacterium
CAATTCAGAAACAAGGATTATACGAACTTAAACGCCAATTGATGTACAAATGCCAAAAATATGGCATTGCATTCATTGAGGCAGATATGTGGTTTCCATCGTCAAAGCAATGTTCGCATTGTGGAGTGGTCAAAACACGGCTATCACTCTCTGAGCGCACCTTTAATTGTGAAGTGTGCAATTTCTCAATTGACAGAGATTTAAATGCATCCATCAACTTGAGTAACTATCAATTTGCTTTATCACCGAAACGATGAAACAAATGTGTAGGATTCGTTGTATCCGAATTTACGCCCTTGGAGTGTTAGAACAAACAAAAGTAGCCGTCCTGTCCTTGGAAACAAGATTCACACGACAGTCAAATTGAACACGATGAATAGGGAAGCAAACAGTTTGTTGGAGAGTTTTGAGATATTTATAAACTTTTACAATAAATTGGCAACGGGATTCTATTTATGTTACTTCGCTTACGTTCACTACTCATTTTAAGTCTTTATTGCAGTATTTTTTTGTGGTTAGCACCGATAATTGTCACTATTACTCAACGCATCTGGCTTTCCTGGCAACCAATGCCTTCATCACTTGCACAACTTAATTCAGCTTCACTCTTCCCCATTATTGTTGGTAATCTTGTCAGTTACTTCTTCGTTTTCATCCCAATTTGCCTAATTTTCCATCGTGAAATTGCGCACCAGTTTCGGCAAGCAGTCATTTATTGGCGCACCAGTTTTCAAGGCGTATTTTTTGGTTGTGGCATCATTCTCATTTTCAGCCTGATTGGGCTCACTTATTTATGGCTGAATGGTGACGCTTTAACTTCGGACAATCAAACTCGCATCAACACCTTTCTCGGTTATCAACTCGGTTTAACGACGTTATTAATTTTGGTCATTGCCCCCTTTGTTGAAGAATTTATCTTTCGCTGGCTTTTATTTGGACTCGCAAACCAAATCAAACTCCCAGCCTGGTTCACTATTTTCCTATCGACGCTAAGTTTCGCCCTCATTCATGTCATTCACGATCAAAATTTCATTGCCCTCACCCCTTACCTTGCAATCGGATTCGCCCTCGCTTTGACCTATCAACGGTATCAAAATCTTTGGGTCTGTATTGGTGTTCATAGTCTGAATAATTTATGTTCATTACTGCTATTTTTCATCCACTTCTACTAAATCAAAAAAAGCAGCTTCACACATTACTGTGTCGCTGCTTTTTTGCTTGTTATAATTTTTGGTCATCAATTTGATTTAAATACGTCATAATTTCGCTCACAACTGGCGCTAATACTCCCGGTTTAAATGGCGATTGTAAGTTAGCGGCTGCGACTAAATCAGTAAAGGCTAACGTTCCTCCTAAGCCACATAAGTGCAAATAATCTTGAAATGCTTGTTCACGATCAACTTGCATCTTCGCCCAAAATTGGAAGGCACACACTTGCGCTAACGTATAGTCAATATAATAGAATGGTGAATTGAAAATATGGGCTTGTTGATACCACCATGTCCCTTTTTCAAGGAACGGTGATTCGCGATAGTCTTTTGCTGGTAAATATTTGCGCTCAATCGCACGCCATTGTGCCTTGCGTTGCGCTGGTGTCGCTTGCGGATTTTCATAGACATAATGTTGGAATTCATCAACACTCACACCATAGGGAATGAACGTTAACGCCCCAGCTAAATGGCTGAAATAGTATTTTTGCGTATCGTCCCCAAAAAACTGTTCCATCCACGGCCAAGCAAAAAATTCCATTGACATCGAATGAATTTCACAACTTTCATACGTTGGGAAACTTAATTCGGGATACGGAATCGTTCGTGATTGATACACTTGGAACGCATGACCGGCTTCATGAGTTAAGACATCAACATCATGTGCCGTGGCGTTAAAGTTCGCGAAAATAAATGGTGCTTGGAAATCAGCTAAAAACGTACAGTACCCACCGCCACTTTTACCAGGCTTCGTTAACACATCAAGTAATTCATGTGCTTGCATAAAGGTAAAAAATTCCGCCGTTTCTGGCGACATTGCTTCATACATCTTCATGCCCGCCGCTAAAATCGTGGCGGCATCGCCCTTAGGCGTTGGATTTCCCGTCGTGAATTCATAGCTTGCATCATAGTAAGCTAACTCGCTTAACCCAAGTCGTTGCTTTTGGCGTTGGACAAGCGTTTGCGCCTGAGGCACAATGACTTCTTGGACTTGTTGCCGGAAAATTGCGACCATCTCGGCATTATAATCAGTCCGCAACATCCGGACGTATCCAAGTTCAACGAAATTTTTGAATCCTAATGTCGTGGCAATCGTATGCCGTACTGTCACTAATTCGTCAAAGAGTGCATCAATTTCCGCCTCATGATCAGCAAAGAATTGATATTTCGCCGCTGCTGCCCTTTGTCTGAGCTTGCGATCCGCTGCTTGTAATAATGGCGTAATCCCCGAAAGATTATAAATTTTGCCATCAACACTAATTTCCGCGCTCGCCATTAATTTCGTGTAGTTTGAACTCAAACGATTTTCTGCTTGTAATAATGGAATAATTTTTTGATCAAATGCTTGCTGTTTTAAACGCGCAATCGCAAACCATTGTTTTGGGATTAGCGTTTCTAATTCCGCTAAATATGGCGACGCGAGTATAACGGCATAAAAATCACTTTCCAGCTCACTATAAAGTGGGCTATATTCATCCCAATAATTATTTTCTTGCTCATAAAACGTTGCCGTTGTATCAATTGAATGCCGAATTTGGGCTAACGTCGCCATCGTTTCAATATGATTCCGTAATTTATTGATGGCGGTAATTTTTTCAACTTGCACTTGGGCTGATGAGGCAGCTTGGCACTCAGCAATTAATTGTTGTAATTTGGCTTTCATTTCTGAAAAATCTGGCCGTTGATAAGGATATTCACTAAATTTCATCATTTCTTCCTCCACTTTTTATTGATTAAAGTTATTTTAACTGATCACTTTGAATAATGGTTACAGTTTTGGCACTTGCTTGGACCGGATATGATTCCAAAACCGCTCCCTTGAAACTCACTTCAACTTGCATCCCAACTTCAAGCCGATCTAGCTCAAAGCTTACTTGTTCAAGCCAAATCGACGTTGTCGGGGTGATTGCTACTTGCGCATAATCATAATCCGCTACTTCCATTCCCGCTGGAGTTTGAATTAGGGCACTCACTCCAGTTTCGGTTTTCGTTAACGTCTGAATAATTCCACGAATCTGGACATCTGGTTGCCGTTGTGATTGCCAAACACCCCACACGCCCAAACTCATAAGGAACACAATCGCAACAAGGATACCAATCCGCTTGACACTACGCATCGGCTTGCACCAATTCGTAAATTGCTTGGGCATAAATATTCGTTGCTTGGGCTAAATCCGTTAACGTAATATATTCATTTGGTTGATGTTCCGTTTTGGCACTTGTAGGGAACACCATGCCAAAGGCGACACAGTTATCAAGGGCACGGGCATACGTGGCTCCGCCTGATGTTTGCGGGGTTGAATCAAGACCAGTTTCGGCTTCATACACGCTTCGTAACGTTTGAATCAATTGATGTTCAAGTGGCACATGAATCGGTGCTAACCAATCAATTTCGGTATAGGTCAACCCATATTGGGCTGCTTTCGCTTGCAAGGCATGAGCGATGTCTGCTTTGTCATAACTAACCGGAATCCGTAAATCGAGCGCTAACGCTTGACCAGTCGCATCCAACGTAATTTTGCCAATGTTGAGCGTTAATCTCCCCGTAATTTCATCCTGACAATTAGGAATAATCGCTTCACCATGGGCATCTTCACCAATAACTTCGCTGATAAACTTCAAAGCCGTCGTTTCAAGCCCACAGTCACTCAAAGCTAAGGCGAGTCGACTAATCGCATTTTTGCCATCGCCAGCCGCTTGCGCATGGACCGCTTTCCCTAAGACCGTTGTTGCCGTTTGAGTCGCAACAAATTCAAAGCCTCGTTGTTGCAACGCAACTTGTAATTGGGCTTGCGCTGCCCCAGTATACGTTGCTTGATCGGGAACCGAATTAAACGCCATGCCTGCTTCAAGCTGAATCGGACTTGGTTCATGCGTCGTTAAGCGCACTTGCAACAACCCTTTTTCCGCATGAATCATCGGAAAACTCGCATCAGGTGTAAACCCAAAATCAGGAATGCGTTCGCCATTCGCACGATACTTTGCCATATCACGCCATAACGATTCTTCATCCGTTCCAAAAATAAACCGAATTTTTTTCTTAAATTCCACACCACTATCAAGTAACGCTTTCACCGCAAAGAGGGCGGCAAGGGTTGGACCTTTATCATCTTGAGTCCCACGTCCAATCAGTTTATCGCCAATCAGTTCGCACACAAAAGGGTTACTCTCCCACTTAGCGAGATCGCCAACCGGAACAACATCCAAGTGGCCTAAAATCCCCAGCATTTCCGTCCCACTGCCGATGTCGGCATAGCCGTACTCCCCGCAATTTTTGGTTTCAAACCCGAAACGCTCACAAAGCGCAAGGGTATATGCGAGTGCTTGGGCGATTGGTTCACCAAATGGTGCTCCTGGTTTAGCGGGGGCAATCACACTCGGAATTGCCACTAACTGTTGAATCGCCGCAATTAATGCCGGTTGTTGCAACGCAACGTGTTTTTTTATTGTTGTTTTCATGTCTCTCCCACCTTTTCTTGACTTAACCAAATATAACTTTGACTATAGCATACTTATGTTGAAAAAAACCTAAAAAATGCTAAAAAAAAGAACGTTGAAATGAATCATCGTTCTTTTTCGCATGGCTCACAGCCTTCTGTTGGCACAAATACACCGTTTAAACCGTCTAAATACGTCATCATCTCGCTTAATTCAGCTTGATTGATCGTATAATAGACATTTTTACCAATTTTTTTAGAATCTACAACACCAGCATCAACCAAAATTTTCATATGGTGCGATAATGTCGGCTGTGAGACCGAAAATTGATTTTGTAAATGACAAATACAATTTTGGCCTTGACTAATATGCGCCAGTAATTGTAACCGAATCGGCTCACCGAGCGCTTTAAAATAGCGTGCTACTTTCATTTTGAACATCGTTATCATTGTCCTTTCAGCCGTTCGCACTCGCAAATGCTTTGCTCACTTTGATAACGATTTTCACCTCCTTCATGTCTACTACTATTCCCAAATTAACTATTTTTCACTAAATAAATTCGCATGGCTCACATCTACCACTGATTTCAACTAAATATCGTCATCTTCTTTTTTATTATACGCATTTTTCGCCTAATTGCCAATTAAAAAGCCCTGAGCGGCTAGCTCAAGGCGTGTGAATTGTTATTTTTTTTCAATGACAACGGCCGTGCCTGACACAGTGACCATCAACATGCTGCCACCTTGCCCTAATGTTTCATAGTCCATTTTCACGCCAATAACGGCATTTGCACCAATGGCATTCGCACGTTGTTGTAATTCAGCTAACGCTTCTTCTCTTGCTTTCGTTAATTCGTGTTCGTATCCTTGCGAACGTCCCCCAAAGACATCACGTAATCCCGCACCAATATCACGGAAAATATTCACTCCAGTAATTACTTCACCAAATTGAATGCCTTTATACTCACTAATAGTATAGCCTTCGACAGTTGTTCCAGTTGTTAAAATCATCCTGGTCACACCCTTTCATTTTTTTACACTATACCACATTGTTTTGACGAAGACAACAAAAAAAAATCCCGAAATAAACTTCGGGATTTTCCAAGGCCTAACGGCCGAATAAATTTTGCCAAAATGATTTTTTTTCAACTACCGGAAGATCGTAGCCACAGGCTGGAATTGGCTCATCCATCACAATATGCGTCGCACTTGCCATCAACTGCGCAAACACGTCAGGCGCTAGTTCCGCTTTTCCTGCTTCCATTAACATTGGACGTGTTGACTCGTTATGTGCATCACTCCCAACACAACAGTACAAGCCATTCGCTAAAAAGGCTTGAGCTGCGGCTTGAACCGCTTTTCCATGACGTCCAAGTAAACTTGATAAGTTCAATTGGAACTGGCAACCAAGTTCAGCTAACGTTTTCGCAAGTTGGGGATTTTCACGCAACTGTTGATTTCGCTCTGGGTGGGCCACAATCGGCACAATCCCACGCTGAATTAATTCATTAAAGACTTTTTCCGTGTATTCGGGATATTCACGCATTGGGAGCTCAACTAACAGATAACGTGAATTGTTCAACGTCCAAATTCGCTTTTGATCGTAGAGTTCAGCCAAATTCGCTTGCAGATAGACTTCAAGACCAAGGACGAGTTGGATCCCTTCAGGTGCTTGAGCTTGTAATACGGCTAATCGCTCTTCACAATCTTGGCGAATTTGTTTGTATTCACGGTCAAAGTGTGGCGTACAGACGAGTAATTGCGTCCCTTGCTCAGCAGCAGTTGCAACCATTGAATGGGCCGTTTCTACAACCGTGGCTCCATCATCGATATCGAATAGCACATGGTTATGAATATCGACAATCATTTAAGCAACTCCATTCACAAATGCAATAATTTCTTCGGCCGTTTTGCGATCTTTACTCACAAAACTTGCAGCCACTTCGCCATTTTTGAAGGCGATGAAACTTGGAATGCCGAAAATATCATATTCAATCGCTTGGTCAATAAATTGATCACGATCAAGATAATAAAATTTTGCCTCTGGACAAGCTGCCTCAATTGCTGGTAATTGTGGTGCTAACACGATACAATCACCACACCATTGGGCCGAGAATAAATAAATTACGACTCCATCTTGGTTTTTAAAACTTTCAAATTGTTCAACTGTTTCGATTGTTGTCATCACTAGTCTCCTTAACGTGGTAATAATTGCGCAAAACGCTCACTGCTGAAATCTTCAATTAATTTGAAGACAAGTTGTTTCGCTGCTTGGTAATCACGGCTATCAATAATTGATGAACTACAGTGAATATAACGTGCTGCTAAACAAATTGAAATTGTTGGGACACCAGTTTCGTGAAGGTGGAAGTTCCCAGCATCTGTTCCGCCTGGTGAAATGAAATATTGATGATTAATTTCATATTTCTCACATGTTTCAATGACATAGTCTAACATTGGTTGTGACATCACCATTGTGCGGTCATGAATACGGATTAACACTCCGTCTCCAAGTTGACCAAATTGATTTTTATCACCCGTTGCATCATTCGCTGGTGAAACATCAACGACGATTGCAAAATCAGGCTTTGTCAGTGCTGCTGCGGTTTTAGCCCCACGTAAACCAACTTCTTCTTGCACTGTTGCTCCACAAATTAACGTGTGTGGCAACTCAACATTTTGGAAATGTTCCATTGTTTCTAATGCTAATCCACATCCTAAACGGTTATCCCACGCTTTCGCCATGAAACGTTCATTTCCAGCCAGTGGCGTAAACGCACCATCCATAATGATTTGATCCCCTGGACGTACCCCAAAGCTTTCAGCTTCTTCACGTGATTGCGCACCAATATCGATTAACATTTGTTTAATATCCATTGGTTTCGCTAATTGTTCTGGCGTCAATAAATGTGTTGGAATTGAACCAATCGTTCCTGGCAACACTTTGCTACGTGTATGCACACTCACACGATGTCCTAACATTGTTTGGTTCCACCAACCACCAATTGTTTGGAAACGAATCATTCCATTATCAGTAATTTGAGTAACCATGAATCCAACTTCGTCCATGTGACCGGCAACAACAATGCGTAATGGATTTTCAGCCGTACCTTTTTTCACACCGAAAATACTCCCTAAACGATCACGTTCAATTGTTTCGGCTGTTTTTGTTAATTCTGCGTGCATAAAATTACGAACTTCATGCTCAAATCCTGATGTTCCAGGT
The DNA here is from genome assembly GCA_051660865.1 of Culicoidibacterales bacterium. GTDB lineage: Bacteria > Bacillota_I > Bacilli_A > Culicoidibacterales > ZOR0006 > ZOR0006. The sequence goes on from JBOFQK010000053.1 coordinate 7,872, forward strand.
AATTCTGTTAATGTTTTATATAATTCTTGCTCTTTTGCTGTAAACATTTTTTTACCTACTTTCATTGTTTCTTCTTTTTTATTATAGATGAATTCACCAAAAAAACCAAACAAAACTGCTTGGTTTTAAAATTTTTTGAATTCATCTTCATTAATAAAGATGAGTGCCTTATTAATAATTTGCATAAACGCCTGATCTTCGTTACGTGCACACAAAATCCGTTCCACGTGATTTGGCATTTGGAAATCAATACGCAATGGATAACGTTCAACTAACTCCGTTGCCGTATCGTGACTAACCATCATCGCCTGAATTTCATAATTTTGCAGAGCCGCGACTAACTCAGGGATCGTTTGATATGGACATAAGCGTTCGCAAGCAATTTGATAATCACTGAGATAATTTTTGACATAGGAGTTTTCAAGTACCCCAACTTTAATTTTTTGAACGTGAGTCAATGATAATTTTGTCCGATTGCACGTCGTCATCAAGACTGGCTGCGTATGCGCAAACGGTAATGAGATCGCTAAGTCATCAAAGAACAACCGTTCATTTTCACGATTGTGGGGCATGAAAATCGCAAATGTTAAATCAGCACTATTATTTCGTAATGATTCAACTACTGGTGAGTTTTCATTCAAACTTTCAGCATATTCACTCGTAACAAAGTCAATTTCTAATACATGGCTTAAATAATTCAATACATGCATCACTAAACCCGTATAACATTGCAAATTAGCGTTATACCTTGAAAAATCACCATGATTTTTTTGGAGAAAGACACGTACTTGTGATTTCTGCTTCAATAATTCGCGCTCTTCGCGCGTCAAAAATTGTTGGACTTTTTGACGAATCGCAGTTGAATTTTTAGTTTGTTTGACAAATTCGGCTTCTCCACCCATAGCTAAGTACTTTTTCATGATTGGTGCCAGGAATTGAATTTCACTCAATTGGTTAATCGCTAAACCAATTGTCACATTACTAATTTCTTGGCGATATACCGGAACGGCTTGTTCTTTTAAATTGGTATACTTGAAAAAGTAACTTGACGTCAACAAGGCTTTGATTTCTTTCTTTTCAAAAGCATGCACGGCTTGATCTAAAGTGTCATAAATATGAAAATGCTCACTACAATTGACATATTGATTAACGGCTTCATATAGTAAGCGTGACATCCCCATCGGCACGTTCACTGCCTGTTCGGGATGATACATGAGTCCATCTTTATGCGCCAATAAAATCAATGGTGACATTTCAAAAGGAATAAATGCAGCTTTGAGTTTTTCCGGAATTGAAATTGATACAGCGTGAATTAATGCATCGAATTTTTCAAAATATTCAACGGCATGTTGTTTTTGATTAATGGCTTCTAATTCAATCGTTAAACCAAAAAATTCAGTCAATAATTGATAATAAAATTGTTCTGATTCACTAATCATATCGAAATAACCAATTTTAAATACCTTCATTTGTAACTGTTGTAATTGTTCACGCTCGATTTGGGTTAAAATTGGCAACTCCATGATCGTTTGTGTCAAGGTCATTTCAATACAATTACGGCCATTTTTTTTGGCGAGATAGACCATTTCATCAACTCTTGCCAAAGCTTGTGAAAAGCTCTGTACGTCTTTTTGATATTCGGCAATTCCGATTGACGAACCGAGTGCAAATTCTTTTTCAGCATGCTCACAATAAATTGGCTTACAGCAGCTCTCAAGTAATTTTTGGGCCCGTTCATATGCAGTTTTATGATTACTATTTTGACAAATTACCAGAAATTCATCGCCCCCAAGGCGAAAAATATGGTGATTTGCTTGATTGAAAACCGCAGTAATTTTCTTGGCAATCCCAATCACTGCGGTATCTCCTGATGTATGCCCATACGTATCATTAATCTCTTTTAAATAATCAAGATCAATCAACACTAGAATTGCTTGGGTTAAATCATGTTGTTGTAATAACAGATCTAATGTGTGACGATTATACAATCCGGTTAAATAATCAGTATACGCCCGCTTTTTAATCGCTTCAATTCCCTGTAGATCTAAACATTTGGTTGGGGTGAAAAGTTCATTCTTGTTGTGAGTTTGCATCATATCTCCTTCTCGTGCCTGTTTATCTTGAAACTAAAATTGCTTTTATACATTTTATCACATTTATCTAAGAGCAACAATCAAATAGCAAATTTTATTTTAACAAACATATAAAATAAAGGAATATCTCTTTGTTTTTACTTAATTTTTACATTTCTCCGCTCGCCTAAACTAGCACATCAAAAAAAACAGCTCGCGATATCGAGCCCTTTTACGGCTCAATTCGTAGCTGTTTTGCTTTTATAACATGTCTCAATTTGAGTGATGAAAGCGGTGGGACGAAGTCCCATCAGTGACCAAGAAAATAAATGTGTGACTATTTGAAATGAGATCAAGTAGTCGCACATGTTTTTCAGGGAACTGAAGCTTTAATCAGGTTATGCCGGCTATAATTACTCACTTATTTCACATACCGCCTTGCTATTTGAGTGATGAAGCTAGTTCTGCACCAATTGATACCAAAGCAGAATTGCTTGCAGTTCGCAAAATAAAATACGACCATTGATAATCGTCTATCAAATGGTCGTATTGTTTTTGCAAGCAAGTAAAGGCTGAATCAGGTTATGCTATCCTTCAATTCCTTTTTCGATAGCACCGGTGTCAGCACTTACTTCTTAACGTGCTAATCACTCCAGTGTTCAGAAAATCGCAAACTCTCATGAGTTCATGAGGAACTCTCTTTGATTTTGCTTATTTTCTAGCCACACTGGTGGAAACCTGAATACTTGGCCTTTTCCAACGTGATTAGACACTCACTTATAACATGCTTC
>JBOFQK010000054.1:0-1568 GCA_051660865.1 Culicoidibacterales bacterium
GCGGTGTTGAAGCAGTTGGATTTTGCAATGAAGTGTTCAGATTAGAAATTAGGAAAAATAGCAGCAATGCTAAAACTCCAGCACCCAGTAATTTCATCAATTAGTCTCCTTATAACGTTCTTTATATAGTATAGCAAAATTCTGATGTTTTTTTCTGAAATTAATCAAAAATTGTTTTTTACATAAAAAAAGCATATCCGCGCTTATAGGCTGTCCGAATTTGGCATGTTTGGGTGTCTGGTATTTTTTTGCGTAAACGTTTAATATGATGATCAATACTGCGCTCGCTGACATCGGTGTTCACTCCAGCAAGAGCGGCGATTAATTCGCGGCGACTGAAAATTCGTTTTGGCTGACTCGCCATCACAAATAAGAGTTTAAATTCTTTGGCAGTTGTCGGAATTTTCTCATCATCGATAATCAGTTCATATGTCCCAGCATTCATGCTAAACCCAGGATATTCAAGCTTTTGACTCGTAACTTCACTCGGTTGAAATTGGTGCGCAAGTTTCGCCAACACGATTGCTAATTTACTTTTTTCTGGCTGATTCGTGAAAACAGTACCAAGTTCGTTCGTTAACAGTTGCTGTTCGTTTCCTTTCGCGAAGAAAATCCACGGTCTTGAGAGCTGCTCAAGCGTTTCACACGTTTGGTAATAGCTTTCATTTGATAATTGACGACCGTCAACAATAAAAATATTTCGAGGTGACACTTCGGTAAATACCCCAGTTAAATTGTGGCACTGAGTTAAAACATAGCCCTCTTCAGTACCAATCGCTCGCACTGCTTCAATTAATTTTTGTTTTTTTGTATATAAGACAATTTGCATTGTAATCTCTCCATTTTTTATTTTCTTTAGCATAATAAAAAAATGTGGCTCAATTATGGCAAAAACGCAAAAAAAAGAGCAATTACTTGCTCTTTTTCGGTATTATTCGTTAGGCATCAAAACCATCAATCACTTTCGTAATATAACGGGCATCAATTGCCTGGATTGTTTCTCCATCAACCATAATTGCTTGACTTGCCACAACGGCAGCTAAAACTTGTTCTAACTGTGCTTTTTCAACAAGAGCTGGACTAGCAACAGTAATATTATACTTCTTCCCACTTGGAAGCGCTTGGAAACGTAATTCGAGTGATTGCGATGTTGTTTGTTTCATGTTTATTCTCCTTTGTTCATGCTTAAAAAATTAATAAACTTCACACTTTGAAGTCAAGATATTACTCACTGACTGCTCGGTCAAAACTAAATTAATCGCTTCAGATAATTGGACAATCGCTTCATCCGTATACTCAGGATTAATCTGACGGACAATCACTGAACGGAATTTAGGTGTTCCTTTGTCGTCAAATCCATTTGGGATCTTAAGCCCTAACTGCACACTATTTACAATTTTTGCCATAATGTTTTTCTCCTTTAATAGTAAATTTTTTAGTGTCAACATTGGTACCAAACTGCTGACACCCCCTATATCGAACAAAGCCAAAAAACCGCGACAAAGTCGTCAAGACAAAAAAAAGCCAAGTCCCGCGATTGGGGCTTGGCTTTTGTGAGCTTACTTACT
>JBOFQK010000055.1:0-2569 GCA_051660865.1 Culicoidibacterales bacterium
TTTGTAATTGCTATTTAATTTGAATTTTTGTATGATTAAAAGGTCGGAAATTTAGCAAAAGAGGGTCTTAATGTGAAGAAAATTTTAATTATTAGCGTGATTGCAATCATTGCCTTTATCAGTGTGCTTGCCTTACAAACAACACCACAAACACAAACAGAACAACAGCCAAGTACAACGACACCAGAAGCATATGTTGCGACGGGTGATGTACCAACAGTGACAATTGAATTTGCTGAGTATGGAACAGTCGTAGCTGAATTATATCCAGAAGTTGCTCCAAACACAGTCAATAACTTTATCGAACTTGCTCAGTCAGGTTATTATGATGGATTAAGCTTCCACCGGGTGATTAATGGCTTTATGATCCAAGGTGGTGATCCTGAAGGAAATGGAACCGGAGGACCAGGTTATGCGATTAAAGGTGAGTTTGCACAAAACAACTACGAAGCACCAACGCTTTCGCATGAAGTTGGCGTGCTTTCAATGGCGCGTTCACAGTCACCAGATAGCGCTGGAAGTCAGTTCTTTATCGTTAGTGGCCAAGCGAGTCATTTAGATGGTCAATATGCAAGTTTTGGGAAAGTTGTCGAAGGATTAGCAGTTGTTGAAGCAATTCAAAATGTCGCAACAGATAAACAAGATGCACCAATCACACCAGTCATTATGACAAGTGTAACGATTGACTTAAATGGGTATACACCAGCACCAGTTGAAAAAATTACGGAATAATCTCGAGCACACCGCAAGGTGTGTTTTTTTACAGGTTAATTTTCATTTTCGTTGCAAAATATAAACAATTTCTAACATCAATCTTGAGAATAAACCGGTGAATTGCATTGCCTTTGGTCTTAAAAAATGGTATAATTTCGAAATGTAAATCAAGAAATTTTATTCTGATTCGGAATGAAAATCAATTCTTGAACATGTGGAGGTAACGAATGATTACAGTAAGTAATGTTAGTGTTTTATTCTCAGATCGTAAATTATTTGAGAACGTGAATATCAAATTTGTCCCAGGAAACTGTTATGGGTTAATCGGAGCAAATGGAGCAGGGAAGTCAACATTTTTAAAAGTGTTATCAGGAGATATTGAATCAACAAGCGGAAACGTTCATATCGCACCAGGATTACGTTTAGCAATGTTACGTCAAGATCACTTCGCGTACGAAGAAATGCAAGTGTTAGAAACAGTTATCATGGGTCATAAACGTTTATACGACATCATGAAAGAAAAAGATGCTTTATACATGAAACCAGACTTCGATGAAGCTGATGGAATGCGTGCTGCAGAATTAGAAGGTGAATTTGCTGAGTTAAATGGTTGGGATGCTGAATCTGATGCCGCTGTTTTATTAAGTGGATTAGGAATCAAAACTGACTTACATGACAAATTAATGTCAGAGTTAAAAGGTTCGGAAAAAGTAAAAGTGTTATTAGCACAAGCGTTATTTGGAAATCCAGATATTCTTTTACTCGATGAGCCAACGAATAACTTGGACATTAAAGCGATCCGCTGGTTAGAAAACTTCTTAATGAACTTTGACAACACAGTTATCGTTGTATCCCATGACCGTCACTTCTTAAATAAAGTGTGTACACATACAGCAGATGTTGACTTCGGAAAAATCAAAATCTACGCAGGGAACTATGACTTCTGGTATCAATCAAGTCAATTAGCACAACGTATGATGCAAGATTCAAACCGTAAAAAAGAAGAGAAAATGAAAGAATTACAAGACTTCATCGCTCGCTTCAGTGCCAATGCTTCGAAATCGAAACAAGCAACATCACGTAAGAAAACATTAGAGAAAATTACGTTAGATGACATTACACCATCATCACGTCGTTACCCATTCGTTGGTTTCACACAAGAACGTGAAGTTGGAAATGAAATTTTAGCAATCGAAGGATTAACAAAAACAATCGATGGCGTAAAAGTCTTAGACAACGTTTCATTCCAATTACAAAAAGGTGATCGTATCGCCTTAACAGGACGTAATGATATTGCGTTAACAACGTTATTTAAAATTATTATGGGTGAAATGGAAGCGGATAGCGGAACATTCAAATGGGGAATCACGGTTACGTCATCATATATGCCACGTGACAACTCACAATACTTCAATGGTTTAGAAATGAACTTAGTTGAATGGTTACGCCAATATTCACCACTTGATCAATCAGAAAGCTTCTTACGTTCATTCTTAGGACGTATGCTCTTCTCTGGAGAAGAAGTACTGAAAAAAGTACCAGTTCTTTCAGGGGGAGAGAAAATGCGCTGTATGTTATCACGCATGATGTTAACAAACGCCAATGTGTTAGTATTAGATGATCCGACAAACCACTTAGACCTAGAATCAATCACAGCATTGAATGAAGGATTAACACGTTTCCCAGGAACAATGATCTTCACATCACACGATCAACAATTCGTAGAATCATTAGCAACACGCATTATCGAAATTACACCAGCAGGAATCTTAGATAAAGAAATGACATACGAAGAGTACTTAGATGACAAAACAATCCAAGCACAATTAGACGAAATGTACGGCGAAAGCTTATA
>JBOFQK010000056.1:0-5448 GCA_051660865.1 Culicoidibacterales bacterium
CCAATTTTAAGAGCTTAAAAAAACGCAATGAATGTCAGGAAAAAATGTGTACATTCACCAAAATAATAAAAGAGCTGTCGATAAACGTTCGAACAGCTCTTTTGTCAGTTATTTAATTAATGAAGCAACATCATTCGCAAATGCGACTGGATCTTCAATTGGTAAGCCCTCAAGTAAGCGCGCTTGATTGTATAAAACATTTGCATACGGTGCTAATAACTCTGGTGATTGTGCGAATTTGTTGACTAACGTAGCAAACAATGGGTGAGTTGGATTTAATTCAAGAACTTTTTCAGCTTGAACATTTCCGCCATCAGGCATCGCATTTAACGTTTTCTCCATTTCCAGCGAAACATCACCTTTCGCCGTTAACCACACTGGATGATTTTGTAAATGACTATTCGCACGAACTGTCGTTACTTTCCCTTCCAATAAACTTGTTAATTTCGCAAATAAATCTTTGTGCGTTTCATTTTCTGTTGCTTGTGTTTCATCAACTTGGAAGTCAGCACTCATGATTGATTGGAATGGTTTCTCTTGATATTGCATGAGAACTTTGACGATAAATTCATCAATTTCTTCAACAAAGTATAATACTTCATAGCCTTTTTCTTGAGCGATGGCAAACTGTGGTAACTGCTCAATTCGCGCCACCGATTCTCCAGTTGCATAATAAATATGACTTTGTTCACTGTTCATCCCATCAAGATATTCAGCGAACGTGACATACTCACCAGTTTTTGAAGAACGGAAGATAATTAAATCTTGTAAATCATCACGGTGCATTCCAAAATCGTTATACAACCCAAATTTTAAATTACGACCAAATGTTTCAAAAAATTTCACATATGTCTCGCGATCATTTTTAAGCATTTTTTGTAATTGTGATTTAATTTTATTTTTGATATTTTTGGCAATCAATTGTAATTGTCGATCTTGCTGTAAAATCTCACGTGAAATATTCAATGATAAATTTTGTGAATCGACCATTCCTTTCACAAAGCTGAAGTAATCAGGCAATAATTCACCAGCTTTTTCTTTGATTAAAATGCCGTTGACGTACAATTCTAACCCTTTTTCATATTCTTTTGAATAATAATCAAACGGCATTGTTGTTGGAATATACAAGAGTGCTTGATAACTCACATTTCCATCAACTTGAATATGCATATGTTTCAATGGTTCATCATATCCATAGTGCTTCTCTTGATAAAAATTCGTATAATCTGCTTGCGAAACTTCTTTTGGATTTTTTCGCCATAACGGCACCATACTATTGACCGTTTTAATTTCATCATTTGTTTCAGCGTCTGAAGCTGGAATTGTTAGTTGAATTGGATAACGAACAAAGTCTGAATATTTTTTAATAATTGCTTGTAAACGGAACGCTTCTAAATATTCATCATACTGCTCTTCTTCATTATTTGGTTTAATATGTAATACGATTGTCGTTCCAACCGGTGCCGCAGCGACAGTTTCAATTGTATAACCATCTGCTCCAGTTGACGTCCACATATATGCTTGCGTACTATCGACGTGACGACTTGTCACTTCAATGCGCTCAGCAACCATAAATGCCGAATAGAATCCAACTCCAAACTGTCCAATAATATCATATCCATTTTCAGCTTGGGTTTCATTTTTAAAGGCAAACGAACCACTTGAAGCAATTGTTCCAAGATTTTTTTCTAACTCAGCCTTTGTCATTCCAATTCCACTATCGCGAATTGTCAATGTTCGTGCAGCCACATTAGGGATGACTTCAATTTCATACGCCGTTGGCTCAAATGTCAATGCTTCGTCAGTTAATGAACGATAATACATTTTATCCGTTGCATCACTCGCATTTGAAATTAGTTCGCGCAAAAAGATTTCTTTATTAGAATAGATCGAATGGATCATCATATCCAATAGACGTTTCGATTCGGCTTTAAACTCATGTTTTTCCATTTTTTTGACCCCTTTTCATTTCATTGTCTTAATCTTGTTTTAGCACTCTCTATGTAACAGTGCTAAATTTATTTTGCCAAAAATGGCTGGACTTGTCAACACTTATCCACTAAAACAAAAAGGCGCAATCGCGCCTTAATTTTTATTCTACTGGATTAACAATCCGGAGTGCTCCAGTTTTCGGTTCTAAGCAAAGACCATGAATCTTCACATTAGCTGGCAACAATGGGTGGGTACGAATCAATTTCACTGTCTTACGGATGCTCTCATCACTATGCCCAATTTTTTGGAGCCAATTTTCTAAATCAACATGATGATGGACGGCATCGATAACTTCATTACTAATCCCACGTTGCCGCATTTTGTCAACCATTGCCCAGCCATCAAGATGAGCCATACCACAATCATCATGGCCGATCACAAAAATATGCTCAACTTCAAATTCATAAATTGAGACTAAAATTGAGCGCATTAGTGAGCCATACGGATCAGTAATCACTGCGCCTGCTGATTTAATGACGTGAACATCACCATTACGCAAGCCTAGTGCTGGTAGCAATAACGCTGACAACCGCGCATCCATACATGAAAGTACCAATGTTTTTTGAGCTGGTACTTTTGTCGCTGTAAAAGCGGCATATTCTTGATTAGCAACAAATTTTTGATTTGCCTCCAAAAAAGCTAATAAATGTAAATCAGTCGTTTCACTTCCTAAATTCGTCATTTCCATCCTCCAAAATCATTTTATTATCAAAGTATTATCTCTATTTTAGTGAGCATCGTTTACTTTGTCAATCGTATTCGAGCGTATCGAGCGTTTCTTTTAATAGTTGAATCATACCTTGTACTAGCAAATCAGTTTGCACAATCGTTGCATCAACACCATTGGCAATCGTAAATAACCACTGATGTTCACTTTCATTTGCGCGGGCAATTACCTTTGCGACACCAAAATCATATTTTGCTACTGTCGCAACAACTAAATTGACTTCGTCACGATTACTGACTGCTAAGACAACATCCATTTGTTCGCAATTCGCTTGCTCAAGTAAATCAATATCGCTCCCGCTCCCATGAATCACTTCGACATAAGGAAACCGCTGCAGTAATTTTTGACATTTCGCTTCATCGACCTCAATTACTGTCGCTTTTGTTGTTTTCGCTAACGCTTGTAAGACATGCATACCAATTTCGCCACCACCGATAATTAATACTTTCATCACCATCACTCCTTCGTTCCAAGCATTCTTTGCAAACGTTCGGTTGCAAAATTCGTCACTGCAATATAGACATGATCATTGGCGCGAAACGTGAACGTTTCAGCTGGAATGAGTGCCTGATTTTCACGCTGAATACTGACAACTTGAATTTCTTGCGCGTAATTAAATTCGGCGATACTTCGTCCCCACCAATACTGTGGAAGTTGAGTTTGAATGATGCGGACTTCACCATGATTCACTTCATAGACACTATCTAAGTGTGAACGAGTCACTAATTCGATAGCACGATCAATTCCCCACAATGTTGTCGCCAACGTTTGAATCCCAAATGCGGCATAAATCCCGACTTTTAGTGGATCGTATAACCGGGCAATCACGTTGGGTACGCGGTATGTTTGCTTCGCAACTCGAGCGAGTACCGCATTGACTTCATCATAAGGCGTACAAATAATGCAAGCATCACAACTCGTAATTCCGGCTTTTTCTAACGTTTCTTGGGCAAAAAAGGCCCCAACAACTAACACATCTGGTGCTTGCTTCATCAGTAAGCCGATGCGTTTCGGATCACTTTCAACAATGGTCACTTGATGATGGAGTGCGCGCAATTGCCAAAATACACCTTGGCCTAAACGGCCAGCACCAATTACAATAATTTTCATCGCTATCCCTCACTTCTTTTTTTTCGATTAAATCGCAGTATTGCTTTGCGTAATTCTTCAATTCCAAAAATAACAATTGGCCAGATGCATAAGAATAACCAATCCATCACTCCTAAAGCAGTTGTTTGGAAAACACCTTGTAAAAATGGAATATAGACAATTGCCGCAAAGAGTAACAGTTCGACAATAATCCCCAGATTAATCCGCCGATTACTGAATAAACCAATGCTGAAAACGGAAGCAACTTGCGTCCGACAATTCAAAACAACACCAATTTGACAGAAAACAATACTTCCAAGTGCCATTGTCGTCGCTTGGATATAAACCGGATTACCGCCACCTGCGAGCGGTAATGTTGGCCAACCAGCTAACCAGTTGACAAAAAAGTAAGAAATTGCCAATGCTCCGGCTTCGAGCATACCGTACCAGAGAAAAGCTTTAATCAACAACGGACGATTTAAGAGCCGTTCTTGCGGATTCCGTGGTGGTTGTTGCATGACATCGGCTTCAACCTTTTCAACTCCAAGTCCAAGTGCTGGAACCATATCAGTTCCTAAATCAATCGCTAAAATTTGCATAATTGTTAACGGTAATGGAATACCACCACGTGATAACAAAAACATCGCACTTGGTATTGCTTCGGGAACATTGGAATTCAAAATATATAAGATAAATCGGCGAATATTTTGGTACACAGCCCGACCTTCTTCAATTGCCGAAACAATACTCGCAAAATTATCATCGAGTAAAATCATATCTGCACTTTCTTTTGCGACATCACTTCCAGTGATTCCCATTGCAACACCAATATCCGCTTTTTTCAAAGCTGGTGCATCATTGACACCATCACCAGTTACTGCCACAATTTGTCCTTGTAACTGCAAAGCTTCAACAACTCGGAGTTTTTGCTCCGGTGCAACCCTTGCAAAAATAACTGGTGTTTGTAATACTTGCTGCAACTGTGAGTCACTCAAATCAGCCAATTCTACACCGCTAATTACGTTCACATTTTCCGTTTGGACAATTCCAATTTGACGTGCGATACTTTCGGCTGTTAACCCATAATCTCCAGTCATCATAATAATTTTAATACCTGCTTGATAACATTTCACTACCGCTTGTGTAACCTCTGGTCTTGGCGGATCACTCATCGCAATTAAACCTAAAAATGTCAAATCTTGTTCGATTAATTCGTTAGTATATTGACTTTTTTGGCGTGGTAATTGATCGACTGGCAGTTGCCGCATTGCTACGGCTAAGACGCGTAACCCTTGTCTCGCATACGTATCATTTTGCAACATAATTGCTTGACGTTGTTGATCTGTCAATGGTATTGTCTCGGTTGCTGTCATCATTTTCGTACACAATTCAAGTACTTCTTTTGGTGCCCCTTTACAATAAGCAATTTCCAAAGCTTGGACTTGGTGAATCGTCGTCATCCGTTTCCGTCGTGATTCAAATGCTAATTCACGAATTCTTGGATAACTTTGTTCTAAACTTTCAAGTTGCTCCTGATTTTTTTGAGCTAGGACAATTAAACTTGCTTCAGTCGGATCACCTAACACTTGATATTTCGGATGTTCAGCAGTTGGCGCTAAAACCCGAGCATTACTACATAA
>JBOFQK010000057.1:0-1577 GCA_051660865.1 Culicoidibacterales bacterium
CGGCGATTTTAGATAGTGATTTAGTGATTACTGCCAAAAAAGGTACGACGAAAATTACTAATTTTTATGGGATTAATGATGTAATGGTTGATAAGCCGAGTTTAATTCGCGATTCTAGCAGTATTATCATCAATGCTCCCATTACGACCGAGGCGACGTTGTCAACTCCTAATAATGCAATAATTGCTGGGACCGCTTGGATTGATTTAGCGACACCGTATCAAACTGGTGAATCGCTCGCAATTCAAGGGAATTATTTAGCCTATACAATTCCGGTGAGTGAATTACAAAGCGTATGTAGTGATTTTTCTAATGCTGGGATTGGAAAATGTAGTGAGCTGGTCTATGAATATTATGAACCACTGCAAGTGATTACCGGTGTCAAAAATTTGAATTCAGTCAAAGAATGGAGCGTTGAAGAGAAAGCAAAGTATTTTAAAATCATTGCTGAAAAATTGAATCAAAACCAGCAATATATTAAGTTTAATCCCAACTTTGATGTGATAGCGGCTAATACGACAGCAGCTGGAGCATTGTTATATATGGAAAATGGTAAATTGGCAGTCAAGATTCCTGATGCAGATACAAGTCAAAAAATTACCAGCATGCAAGTAGATAGACAACCTGAATATGCCAAACAAGTATACCGCTTAGGTTATGAGAATGTGGCGACACCTGAAGAGTTACAAGCAATTTATGATCAATACGGTGCAGATGCTTGGGGAATTGAAAATATTCTTGATTTCACTAAGGGAGAACCAATTCAAGTTGAAAATAAAGTCGACTGGGATGAACAAGCAAATGATAGTCTGATTTATAATCCAGATCCTGAAAAAACGGTTTATGTTGTGGGTAAAAATGAAGGTTGTCCATCAGTTGATACTAGCGGCAAAGAAGTTATTTGCATGCAATTGAATCAGTATAAACGCCGTCTAATTTTAACGGCAGGCGACGTTGTTTTTCAAAATAATACAGATAATGCTTATCAATTTCCAGGGGCTGTCATTGCGAATGGAGATGTGACGATTACAGGAAGCGCAAAAGTATTAATTAGGTTAGATGATAATTTTGAAGAGATTTTAAAAAAATTCGGTGGTGATAAACTTGCTGGCGTTTTTTTACCTGTTACAGGAAGCCAAACATTGACGGTTTCTAACGGAGAAGAATTTGGCTATTATCCACCAAAAGAATTTGTATTATTAGAACGTTGGAAACTAATCAAGTAAGGAGAGAGCAAGATGCAGCTAAAAACGGAAAAAGGTAGTACGCTAGTTGAACTTTTAGCGATTTTAGCGCTAACTGGCTTACTTCTGAGTGTGATTATGCAGTTTTTTATGGTCAATTTAAATGGGATGAATCATCAAAATGTTCGGGCGAAACTCCAACGAGAAGTAATGATGATCGTCGAGAAATTAAATCAAGAAATATATGGGGCAACGAAGGTTGCAATCGGTGAGAATCAGCAATCTTTACAGGTTTGTCAATTAGATGGTCAACAGACTATCTTTGTACAAGTTGATGATAAACTCATGCAAGATAGTCATCAACTCGCAAGGTATTTACAAAATGTTCAATTT
>JBOFQK010000058.1:0-1852 GCA_051660865.1 Culicoidibacterales bacterium
TCAAGCTAAGTATGATAGAATAATGAGAAAATGAAAAGGTGGAGACAGTGATGAAATTTAAAGAATGGCCAAAAGTATTGCAATTGAGGCTAATATTTGAGTTTATGAGTAATTTTTTGTATTGGATGTTTTTAATTTACTTAACTCCAAGTGTAATCACAGCTTTTGGACCGGTTGCAGCAGGGAGTATCTTATTTGTCAGTAAAACAGTAGCAATTGTTGGTGGTTTTCTCTGTGGTGGGTTATCAGATATTTTTGGGCGTCGACCAATGATGATGTTAGGTTCCTTATTACGAATTGCACAGTTTGGCTTTTTAATCATTGGGTTTAGTCAGGCGGATTTACTTGTACAAGCAACATGTATTGTGATTTCGCAGTTTATTGGGATGTTCGTACGAATTTTCTACGATACAGCTTCACGAGCAATGGTTGCTGATACAATTGAAGATCCAGAAGAACGGACTCGCGTTTTTACTATTTTCTATACTGCAGCGAATATTTCGGTTGTTTTTGGACCGATTATTGGTGGGCTGTATTTTCAAAAAGCCAAGTTGTTGATGGTATTCATTGCCACAATTGTGAGCGTTATCTTTTTAATTGCAGTTTCACTCTTGTTTAAAGAAACATTGCCAAAAGAAAAGCGGAAGCATAATACGTCAGTGCGAAGCCAAGTCAGTGGCTATCACATGTTGTTTAAACAAAAAACTTTACTTGTTTTCTTCGGATTTTTAATCTTAGCCAGTATTTTTGGTGATGCCAACTTTAATACGATTACTCCGATTTTTGTTGTTGAACGTGTCGGTGAACAGATGAGTGCCTTTGGAATTGACTTTGCACCACTTGCAGTCTTGATGACGATTAACGGCCTATTATGTGTGCTGTTAACGCAACCGATCAATCGATTGTATCAACACTTTCGTCTGAAACCACAAATGATTCTCACAATCAGTCTTAGCTTGCAGATGTTTGGGTTTCTATGGTATAGTTTCTCTGCAACATTGCCAATGATGGCGGTAGCAATGATGATCTATACATTAGGTGAAGTGAGTGGGATCGGTCATATTTCAACGTTCACCCTTGAACAAGCGAGTGAAGCGCATCGTGCGAAAGCACTGGCATTGACAGATTTTGTACGCTCATTGGGCCAAGCAATGACACCAGTATTGTTAATTCTCCAAAGTTTTATCGGTTTCGAGCAGATTTATCTGATTCTTGTTGGACTTGGTTTTTTCGCGATTTACTTTGTTGTTCGGGCCTACCAATTGCAGCAAAAAGTAAAAATGAAAGGATAGTTGGAGATGAAAAACGTATCATCAAGTTGTGAACGAATTGAGTCCTGATGTCTGGGTGTACCCAAATCAAAAAGCATTAATTGTTACGAGTCGGAGTGAAGCTTTGCTAGTAGGGCGGGAGTGTGTGCGACCAAATCAGATTGTCGATGTCGTTGAAGCTGAACGCCAAGCGGGGAGACTTGTTTGGCTTGTTGGTGGGTCCCAAACAATTGTGCCATTTCTCGAAAAAGATTTAATTGATGAATATGTGATTACGATCATTCCGACCCTATTAGGAAGTGGCGTGCGCTTATTCATAGCGAACGAGCAACAGGATTTACGGCTAGTTTCACAAAAAGTAATTGACGGTATGGTGATGCTTACGTACCATCGCCGTTAAAAAACATACTTTTCACTTGTAAATTAGCAATGATATAATCGAAAAAAATCAGGAAATGAGGAAAAAATGATGAATATTATTCAAACAGATTTTGCGCCCCAAGCAATTGGGCCATATTCACAAGCCGTTTTGGCAGGTGATACACTCTATGTTTCAGGACAAATTCCTTTTGATCCACAGA
>JBOFQK010000059.1:0-1547 GCA_051660865.1 Culicoidibacterales bacterium
AAAGAAAATAACGTCAACCATTATTATAAAGGAGTTTACCATGGAAACGACAGAAACAACCATTGATTTAAAAGATATCGTCTATATCTTGAAAAAACATTTGAACTTACTCATTATCTTACCAGTAGTAGCCGCCCTCGTCGCAGGAATCGTGAGCTTCTTCATCTTATCACCAGTTTATCAAGCAAATGCGAACATCTTAATCAATCGTCCAACATCTGATGTTGGGGGAACAACGACAAATCCAAACGACATTACCGCTTATCAAAAACTCGTCTCAACCTATGCTGAGTTAACAAAACTCGATATCGTCTACAAAGAAGCCGGAACACAAATCGGCTTAGATGATGATGCCATCAAAGCACTCGCTTCAACAATTAGTGTTAGTCCAAAAGGCGACACGCAAATCTTAACAATCAGTGTGCAATCAGAAGAACCAGAGTTAGCACAACAATACGTTGCTGCCCTTGCTCAATCACTGAAAGTAACCGGAGCAGAGAAGTTAGGTCAAGATAACATTCAGTTACTCGATGAACCAGTCTTACCACAAAGTCCAGTCGCACCAAACAAAGTGATGAACGTAGCGATCGCCTTTGTACTAGGAGCGATGATCGCCGTCTTTATCGCCTTCTTAATCGAATACCTCGATACACGTATTAAACGACCAGAAGAAATCGAACAAATTACCGGATTACCAATAATTGGAATCATTCCACTATTAAATGAAGGAGATAAAGCATAATGATTGAAGTAATCAAAAATAAGAAATCAATCGCCACCGAAGCATACCGTGCCTTGCGAACAAATATCCAATTTTCAAACTTTGACCAAGAAATGCAAGTTATCACCGTGACCTCATCGACGCCTGGAGAAGGAAAGTCAACAACAATGTCAAATCTCGCCGCAACCTTCGCCCAAGCTGGGAAAAGAACAATTATCATTGACGCTGATATGCGAAAACCAACAATCCACAAACAATTCGACCTTGCGAAAATGCGAGGGCTTTCAAGTGTCCTCGTTGGCGTTGAAAAATTCGAAACCTGTATCCAAAAAAACAAAGACCAAGAAAACCTTGATATCCTCGTCTGTGGGCCAATTCCACCTAATCCAGCCGAGATGTTAGGAAGTCAGAAAATGGCCGATTTCATCGCGCAGCTCCGCACACAGTATGATGTTATCTTAATCGATGCACCACCAGTATTAGCCGTAGCCGATGCGCAAATCCTGGCACAAATCGCTGATGGTGTGATTCTTGTTGCAGCTTATAACCAAGTCCAAAAAGATCAGTTAGCCGAAGCAAAAAAACGTCTTGACAAAGTCAACGCCCACATCCTTGGAGTCGTGATGAACAAAGTCGACATGAAAAACCAAAACGGAGACTACTATTACTATTACTACCAAAATAATTAGTAAGCGATGAACACGGTTTTGCAAAGCAAGCAAAAAAGGCAAAATCACTTCCGGCATGCTAGAAAGTATTGATATGATTGAAATAAAGTGATCAAAATCATTCAATACGTCTAGCGAGGAAGTGAAGTGTGAATCGT
>JBOFQK010000060.1:0-2667 GCA_051660865.1 Culicoidibacterales bacterium
AAACAGTAATGTGACGTGCACCGATTGCTAATCCTTTTGGATGGTTGACGATATGTAAGAAGTCCATGAAGTTATCATAGTTATCGAACGGCTCACCAATTCCCATAATAACGATATGGCTGACACGTTTTGGTTCTTCGCCTGCTTCGATTAAGCTGTTTAAATCGTGTTGTACTAACATAACTTGAGCCATAATTTCTCCAGCTGTTAAGTCACGTTGTTTACGTAATGTTCCACTTGCACAGAATGAACATCCAATATTACACCCAACTTGCGTTGTTACACACACTGAGTTTCCGTATTTGTGTGGCATTAAGACCGTTTCAATCAACGTACCATCATTTAAGTTAAATAAATATTTACGTGTCCCATCAACTGATGCTTGCACGACATTCACTGTTAATGGTGAAATAACAAAGTTTTCAGCTAATTTTTCTAATAAGACTTTTGAAACGTTGTTCATCTCTGAAAATTCTTTAACTTGTTGAATATATAACCAGTTCCAAATTTGTTGAGCGCGGAATTTCTTCTCACCATTCTCAAGCATCCATGCTTCTAATTGTTCATATGTAAAATCGTAAATTGTTGGTTTCATTTTATTTCTCCTCGTATCTCTATTCTAGTCTAATTGTAAAAAAAATGCTCAAACTTTGGTTTCAGACACGAAACGATTTTTGAGCAGTTATCAATACAACTTCTATGCTCTCATATTCTATCACATTTTATCAGCATAAAAAAATACTATTTTCATAATAAAGTCGCGGATAAGATTAAAAACAAGGTGGATTTATCAGAATCTTTTCGTTGATTCTCAAGATTATCATGCCTTTTACTTGCGGTTATCTTCTCATTGAAATATAATTGAAAACAAATATCATTTCAGGAGGTTTTTTATGTTTACTCGTTTTATTCGCTACTACCGACCGCATTGGAAATTGTTCACGCTCGATATGAGTGCTGCACTATTCATGGCCGGAATTGATTTAATTTATCCTGCGTTTACCGCTCGCTTCATTGATGATTTTATCCCTAACAACAATGTCAGTGCCATTTTCGTCTTTGTTGGGATTCTATTCGCCTTGTTTATATTACGACTTGTTTGCTCGTACATTGTCAACTATTGGGGGCATATTATGGGAACAAATATCGAACATGATATGCGCCGCGATCTCTTCAAAAAATTCCAATTACTTTCATTTAGCTACTATGATGAAAATAAAACGGGAACGATTATGACGCGAATTACTGGTGATTTACGCGATATTACCGAACTAGCACACCACGGTCCTGAAGATTTACTCATTTCAATTATTATGTTAGTCGGAAGCTTCTTCATTCTCTTATCGATGAATGTAGCGTTTACGCTAATTATTTTCCCAATTGTGATCATTATTATTTGGTTCTCGCTCTCACGACGCAATAAAATGATGCACGGTTTCCGCGAAATCCGCAAAACCCACGGTGAAATTAATTCCACAATTGAAAGTAGTATCGGTGGTATCCGTCTTGTTCAATCATTCGTCAACGAAGAGTTTGAAAATGAACGCTTCCGTGAAAATAATGAACGTTACCGAGACTCATGGCATGGTGCGTACAAGCAAATGGCGATTTTCTCAAGTGGAAATAACTTTTTAATCGATATGCTCAACCTTGTTGTCCTTGTCGTTGGTGCCTTATTCGTTATTCAAGGGCAACTTGCCTTTGGAGAATTCACTGCCTATTTATTGTATATCAATTTCTTAGTGCAACCAATTCGCCGACTAATTGCTTTCATGCAACAATTCCAAACAGGATGGGCTGGCTTTGAACGGTTCCATGATATTATGGAACTCGAACCTGAGATTGTTTCGCCGCCAAATGCCGTGACCCTTACTGATGTCAAAGGTGAAATCATCTTTGATAAGGCAAGTTTTACTTATCCAAGCAGTGAAACACCAGTCTTGACTGATTTCTCATTAACCATTCCAGCTGGTAAAAAAATCGCTCTTGTTGGTGAATCAGGTGTTGGTAAATCAACAATTTCACAACTAATTCCGCGTTTTTATGATTTAACTGGTGGTCGCTTATTAATTGATGGGTTAGCTGTTGATACGCTTGATTTAGCGAGCTTACGTTCAAATATTGGTCATGTCCAGCAAGATGTCTACATTTTCTGGGGCTCAATTAGTGATAACATTCTGTATGGAAATCCAAATGCTTCTGAAGCTGAAGTCATTGAAGCCGCAAAACGAGCGCATATCCATGACTTTATTTGCCAGTTAGAAGATGGATATGATACCCTTGTTGGTGAACGTGGGGTCAAACTCTCTGGAGGGCAAAAACAGCGCATTGCGATTGCCCGTGTCTTCTTGAAAAACCCACAAATTTTAATTCTTGATGAAGCAACATCAGCTTTAGATACAATTACTGAATTCCAAGTGCAACAAGCGCTTGACGCCTTAACTGTCGGACGCACGAATATCATTATTGCTCACCGTCTGAGCACGGTGAAAAGTGCCGATGAAATTATTGTCCTTGGCCGTGAAGGTATTGCCGAACGTGGTACCCACGACCAATTAATGGAAAATCACGGGTATTATTACCAACTCCAACAAAGCAATCAATTTTGGGAGTAATTAAAAAACCCACACGATTTTGTCTCACTGACGAATCGTGTGGGTTTTCACT
>JBOFQK010000061.1:0-2309 GCA_051660865.1 Culicoidibacterales bacterium
TCTCAAATCGTGCATTTGAAAATAAAAACTTAGTATTAGCGATTGTGATCGGTTTAGTGATGAATGTTCTGTTAGTAATTACACCAGCAAACATTTTAATGAAGTTAACGCCGATGACGATTGAGCAATGGTTAATTGCAGGTGGAATGACAATTTTACCATTATTATTAATGGAAGTTGCTAAAGTAATTATTCGTAAAAAATAAAATTTCGAGCCAGGAATCAGTGTGATTAAGCATGCTGATTTCTGGCTTTTTGAAACCGATTACTTTTCTAAGCATATATATTGTATTTTGAAGGGGATTTGAGCTATAATCAAATTATCGATCGTGAAATAATTAATCGAAAAAAAGGGAGATTGTATTAATGAAAGTAGCAGTTATTGGTTGTACACATGCTGGAACAGCAGCAATTTTGAATACTAAAAAATTATATCCAGAAGCAGAAATTACCGTATTCGAGCGAAATGAAACAATTTCATTTTTATCTTGTGGAATTGCTTTATATGTTGGTGGAATTGTTAAAGATGCGAATGGATTATTTTATTGTTCACCAGAAGCTTTAAATGAACTTGGAGTTGAAACGAAAATGCAACATGATGTTTTAGCAATTGATGCGGATAACAAAACATTACAAGTTCGTAATCTATTAACATCAGAAACGTTTGAACACACATATGACAAGCTTATTATGACTACTGGTTCTTGGCCAATTATTCCGCAACTACCAGGAATAGAGCTAGCAAATATTTTATTATCAAAAAATTATGATCATGCTAAGGCGATTATTTCGCAAGCAAATAATCCGGAAGTGCAACATGTGGTAATTGTTGGTGCTGGATACATCGGTGTTGAACTCGTTGAAGCTTTTGAAATGCAGGGGAAAAAAGTGACACTAGTCGATGTAAATGAACGCGTATTATCAAAATATCTCGATACTGAATTTACGACCGTTGCTGAACAAGCTATGCAAGTAAAAGGGATTACGTTAGCATTAGGTGAGTGTGTTGAAGCATTTGAGGGCAAAGATGGAAAAGTGACAACAGTTGTGACGAATCAGACAAAACATCAAGCAGATTTAGTTATTATGTGTATTGGTTTCCGTCCTAATACCCAGTTACTTCAAGGCCAAGTTGAAATGTTACCAAATGGTGCGATTTTAGTCGATGAGTATATGCGTTCGAGTAACCCTGATATTTTGGCAGCGGGAGATAGTGCAGCAATTTATTATAATCCAACCCAAAAGTGGCAATATATCCCTTTGGCAACAAATGCGGTTCGAATGGGAACATTAGTTGCCCATAACTTAGTCGAGCCTAAACTACGTTATATGGGAACACAAGGAACGTCAGGAATTAAAGTGTATGCAGATAATTATGCTTCAACTGGTTTAACGGCAGAACAGGCTAAGAGTGAAGGGCTAGATGTAAGTGTTGTGAGTGTTACTGATGCGTATCGTCCAGAATTTATGCCGACTCATGAAGATGTGACATTAAAACTTGTTTATCGAACAAGTGATCATGTGATTGTCGGTGCACAATTGATGTCGAAAATTGATTTAACTGCCGCCATTAATACAATATCACTCGCAATTCAAACAAAAACCACAATTGAAGAGCTAGCTTTTGTTGATTTCTTCTTCCAACCCCATTACAATAAGCCATGGAATTTATTGAATTTAGCTGGTCTTGAAGCAATGAATGTCGCAAGTGCAGAAAAATTCAATGAAGTTGAATAACGTAGAGCTCTATCCACAAGAATATTTAGCATTTATTGAAGTTTTTCATACAAGTCGTGATTATTTTCAATGTCACGATTTGTTGGAAGAGCTTTGGCGTGATGTAAGTTTACAATTAGACAAGAGTCATGTCTATGTTGGTTTATTGCAGATTGCGGTCGCAATGTATCATTGGCGACGTGAAAATTGGCGAGGTGCGCAGTTATTAATTGAAGGTAGTATTGAAAAACTTCAAGTGAAGCGTGATGAATTAGAACAGTTAGGTATCGAATTTCATCCTTGTTTAGCTTTACTGCATCAACTTGCGACTGAGATTGAACAACAAAAGCACTATCATAGTCCTAATTTACCACTCACTTCACAGTTAACTAGACTGATGCAAATGCGTTGTGAGCAGACGGGAATGTGTTGGCAAGGAGCGAGTGATTTAAGTAATGAGCTATTAGTCCACCGCCACTTATATAAATAAGTCGTAAAAAGCCTTCGTTATTGAAGGCTTTTTTGAGTATCTAAACAATAATTAATTAAAAACAGGTGATTACATAGGCTCAGCGGTATTTTTTCAGTATAAT
>JBOFQK010000062.1:0-7809 GCA_051660865.1 Culicoidibacterales bacterium
GGTTTTCAAAAGAGGAAACAAAGGAAAATCACTCCTGGTAGACCAAAAAATCACAATCAAGCTGGAAACGATTCGAGAATTGATTGTGATGTTTGGTGAAGGAGTGAAGTGTGAAGCATGATATGATTGTCTAGAACGAGTATTCGAAACGGGCAGCACGTTAGAGCGGTAGAAACGCTGATAAGATGATAAGAACACGGTTTTCAAAAGAGGAAAATTAAGCGAGGATCAATTTTTCCAGTAGAAAAGTTGTAAATTTCAAGGTTTTCCACGGGAAAAGTAAAAAAACACTAATTTTCTTTAAGGTTAGTGGTTTTTTTATTTGATAAATTAAGGTTCAAGCTCTGTATTCAGAATAAATTATTTTTAAATAGGCGAAGAGCAAAAAAGCACATGGGTAGTTTATTAAGTACTTGTAAAAAAGTCGAAAAAACCTGAAAAGAGATTGCAATGCAATGCGCTTTCATGTAAAATAAAGGGGAACTGATTTTTATTAATAAAGAAACCAAAGGAGAAATAATAATGGCACAAGTTACAATTAAAGTTACAGATCCAAGTGGAATCCACGCTCGTCCAGCTACTGTTTTAGTAAATGCTGCAGGACAATATACTTCTGATTTAAAATTAGAGTATAATGGAAACCAAGTAAACTTAAAATCAATCATGGGTGTTATGTCTTTAGCAGTTCCAACAGGAGCTGACGTAACAATCATCGCTGAAGGTGGAGATGCAGAAGCTGCAATCTCAGGAATCGCTTCAGTAATGAAAGACCAAGGTTTAGCTGAGTAATCTTGTTTAGAGGGGAGGCATGCCTCCTTTCTTTTAATTTAGACAAAATTTGTCAATTTGGAAGGAATGAACAACTATGGAATTTAAAGGTATTGGCGCTTCAAGCGGAATTGCAATTGCAAAAGTATATAAATTACAACACCCAGATTTAACAGTTACAAAAACAACTGTTGAAGATGTAACAGCAGAATTAGCACATTTTGATGCAGCAGTTGCAAAAGCAGAGGTAGAATTAAATAAAATTCGTGATAATGCACGTGCTTCAATGGGTGAAGAAAAAGCCGCAATTTTTGACGCGCACATTACAATGTTAAATGACCCAGAATTAATGAGCGGTGTTCGCACAAAAGTTCAATCTGAGAGTGTCAGTGCAGCATTTGCTTTAAATGAAGTAGCAAACATGTTTATCATGATGTTTGAGTCAATGGATAATGAATACATGCGTGAGCGTGCAGCGGATATTAAAGACGTGACAACACGTGTTTTAGCACACTTATTAGGAAAATTCATTCCAGACTTAACATTAATTAATGAGCCAGTTGTTATTGTTGCAGAAGATTTAACACCTTCTGATACAGCACAATTAAACCGTCAATTCGTAAAAGGATTTGCGACAAATATTGGTGGACGTACATCTCACTCAGCGATCATGGCACGTTCATTAGAAATTCCAGCCGTAGTTGGACTTTCTAATATTTTAGAATCAGTTGAAGGAAATGAAGCAATCGTTTTAGATGGAGCAACTGGTGAAGTAATGGTAAATCCAACGGCAGACGTTGTGGCAGCATACGAAGCAAAAGCAGAAGCTTTCGCGAAACGTAAAGAACAATTAAAACTATTAAAAGACGCGGAATCAGTAACAACTGACGGGCACCACGTTGAATTAGTAGCAAATATTGGAACGCCAAACGATGTTGAAGGTGTTATTGCAAATGGTGGAGAAGGTGTCGGATTATACCGTACTGAGTTCTTATACATGGATTCAGCAACTGCTCCAACTGAAGAAGAGCAATTCAATGCTTACAAACAAGTATTAGAATCAATGGGAGCTGGGAAACCAGTTGTTGTGCGTACATTAGATATCGGTGGAGATAAAATCTTACCATACTTACCATTACCACACGAAGAAAACCCATTCTTAGGATACCGTGCAATCCGTATGTGCATTGGTGATCATAAAGAAATTTTCCGTACACAATTACGTGCATTATTACGTGCATCTGTTTACGGTGACTTAAAAATTATGTTCCCAATGATTACAACAGTAAATGAATTCATCGAAGCGAAAGCAATGCTTTTAGAAGAAGATGCGAAATTACGTGAAGCTGGTGTAGCAGTAAGTGATAACTACGAAGTCGGAATGATGATGGAAGTACCTGCAGCAGCGGTATTAGCACCACAATTCGCCAAAGTAGCTGATTTCTTCTCGATCGGAACAAATGACTTAATCGGATATACAATGGCAGCAGACCGTATGAACGAAAAAGTATCTTACTTATACCAACCATACAACCCATCAATTTTAACATTAGTTAAAATGATCATTGACGCTTCTCATGCAGAAGGAAAATGGACTGGAATGTGTGGAGAAATGGCTGGTGATTTAACAGCAGTACCATTACTTGTTGGTTTAGGATTAGATGAGTTCTCAATGAGTGCAACATCTGTTTTATCAGTACGTGAATTAGTACGTAACTTAGATATGAGCGAGATGAAAGAAATGGCTGATAAAGCATTACAAATGGCAACAGCTGAAGAAGTTGTCGCATTAGTAGAAGCAACATTAGCAAAATAATTATTTTATCTAACGAAAAGTGTGGAGTCTAGTAACTCCACACTTTTTATTTATGAATTTACGCCAGAACAATCGTAGCTTTAGTCGTTTAGATTCACCATTTAATAATTGACTTGATTGGAGATAAGTGTAAAATAAAACTACATTCCGTGAAAGGTGGAGATAGTAATGAAAATAAGTAGCGGTGAAGCAAAGCAATATGCTGAACTTGTTCCAACTCGTAATGAGCTGGAGCGAGCACGACTATATTCGAATTATCAAAATCAAGAAATACGAACAAAAAGTGACTGGAAACGGTTATTAAATCGTAATGCGTATCATATTTTATTTGAAAAAGGAACAGAGCCGGCTTTTGTGAATGAGTATCACGACAATCATGAACGTGGTTTATACCGTTGTGGAGCATGTGGATATCCGGTATTTGGGAGTGAAGCCAAATATGATTCTGGAACGGGTTGGCCAAGCTTTAGTGCACCAATTCAGCCAAGCGTAGTAGAATATGAAATCGATTTTGATATTTTTTATCCACGGACGGAAGTTCATTGTGCTAACTGTCATGGACACTTAGGTCATGTTTTTAGTGATGGACCAAAACCAACGAGCTTACGTTATTGTTTGAATAGTGGGGCATTGAAATTCGAACGAGAATAAACAAAAAAGCCAGTCACAGAAGTGTGATTGGCTTTTTTGTTAGCAGAAAGCTGTGAGGTTTAACTTGTTGTTTTTTGCAAATTATAGATTGTAATACTTGGAGCGTTGAAAATTCGGATTGGTAAATCAGCTTGATTACCAAGACCTTGAGAAACGAAAAGCGAGGGTGTTCCTAGTTGACTAACTGGATACTTTTGACCTTGAGCAGCTGCGAGTAAATTTCTTAAGCCAGGAATATTAATTTGACCAGCAAGAGAATGTCCAGAAAATTGGGCATAGACAGCAGGTGTCGTCTGAGTCATTGCAAACGAATCTGGGAAATGATTAACGACAAAATTGAATCCTTCAGGGTCTAATTGAGCGAGGGTAGCTTGCATTGTGGCAGGATCGGTTTGTGGATCAAAAGCAGCAACTTGGATATGTTCAAGGTTTTGGAAATATAGTTGATGAATTTGATTTGGCGCTAAATAAATAAAGCCTGCTTGTTCAAATAAAGAAATAACAGTATCTTTATTTGCTAGGTCTTGATCACCAAGAACAAAAAACTTACCAGCTGGAGCTGTTAATTCACTTAATGTTTGAATGAATCTTTGTTGATCCAATTCAGAAAATTTCGTCATATCGATGACGTCACCAAGGAAGAAAATCATTGTTGGTTCTTGCTCGATTAGTTGTTCCATGGCGCCTTCAAATTGTTCAAATGTATAATTATTATTGAGAAGGATATCACTAAAAACGGCGAGTTTAGTAAAGTGAAAACTCGTTGGAATTTTAGGCGATGCCAGTTTTATTTCATTCACTTGAAATGACTTAGTTCCAATTAAAAATCCATAACTAAATAAAGCAACAACAAAGAGTATGGTTGCTAAAATAACTAAAAATAAACGCTTCATATAAACTCTCCTCAGGGTGTGAAATGACTTTGGTAAATGTAATTTGATAAATCACATAATAATATGTATTATACCATTAAAAAGTAATTTCAACAAAAAACAAGGTTAAATTTAGTAATAATGAAAGAATATCCTTAGATAACCCAAAAAAGCGAGTATGATTACGACTCGCTTTTTTTTCAGTTATTAATTTAACGGTGGGCACGCATTAAGCTTGAGTATTAGCGATAATAATCGAGCTGAGTGTTTCAGGAACTTTCGCATAGTGATTAAATTCCATTGCGAAGAATCCTTGTCCTTGTGTCATTGCTTTTAATTCAACAGCGTATTCAAGTAATTCTGCATACGGAATTTGCGCAGTAATTTTTTGTTTTCCTTGTTTGTGAATATCCATGCCAAGGACACGTCCGCGCTTACGAGTGACATCTCCGATAATATCACCAGTAAATTGATCAGGGACAAAGACGGTCACATCCATTACTGGTTCAAGAAGGACGGGATTCGCTTTGCTTAATCCTTCTTTGAAAGCGAGATGAGCTGCAGTTTTAAATGCCATTTCTGATGAATCAACATCGTGATAAGAGCCATCAAAAAGTACTGCTTTTAAATTTGTCACTGGGAATCCGGCAAGGACACCCTTTTGTAATGCTTCCCGTAAGCCTTTTTCGACAGCAGGGATGTAGTTTTTCGGGACACTGCCGCCAACAATTTCTTCACTAAACTCAAAGTCAGTTTCAATTGGTGAAAACCGAATTTTAACATCGCCGTATTGTCCGTGACCACCACTTTGTTTTTTATGTTTTCCTTGCACTTCAACAGTTGAAGTAATTGCTTCTCGATAAGCAACTTTAATTGGCTCACGTGTAATCGCAACGCCAAATTTATCTTTCAGTTTCCCGACAATGCTGTCGTAATGGAGATCACCTTGTAAGCCAAGAATTAATTGGTGGGTTTCATGATTACGAGTTACGACAATACTCAAGTCTTCTTCACAAAGTTTTTGTAAAGCAAGCGAGAGTTTTTCATCATCATTTTGCTTAGCTGGTGCAACAGCAACAAAGTGTTGTGGTCGAGGCCAAATAATGCGAGGATATTCAGGTAGATGAACGGCAGTACTAAATGAATCATTCGTATTGAGACATTGTGATTTCACAACAACAACGATATCGCCAGCATACGCGTGTTGTTGCTCAACTAATTCATTACGTGTATATGTATAAAATTTACCGATTTTTTCATTTGTATCAGCCGTATGATTGTAAATCAGCGTATCTGGTGTTAATTTTCCAGAACGAATATGTAAGAATGATAATTTTCCAACAAAACGATCAACAATTGTTTTGAAAACAAAACCACTACAAACATCAAGGTCTTGAATGTGCTGTGTGTCTGTTGGTGCTGGTAAATAATCCCAAATCATGTTTAATAGTGTTCTAACCCCAATATTGTGTAAAGTTGAGCCACATAAAACTGGAATCAGTGAGCCATCGAGCACCCCCGCACGAAGGCCAGTCATTACTTGCTCAGCAGATAAAGTTTCACCGCTTAAAAAGAGATCAAGAAGGACTTCATCCGTTTCAGCGACAGATTCAAGCAACATTTCACGTAAAGGAGCAACTGCTTGGCGGTACTGTTCTGGAATTTGACAATCATGACATGCTTGAGCTTTCGGATCAAACTCACTTGCCATCATTGTTGCGATATTAATGTAGCCAGTAAAATTTGGTGTTGTCATCGGTAAATGGAACGGAACGATGCGTTTACCATATTGTTCACGCAAGCCATTGAGTAAAGCATCAAAATTTGCTTGAGGGTCATCAATTTTATTGATGAAAATAAAGCGTGGTAATTGTTGTTCATCACTTAATTCGAACGCTTTATGAGTCCCAAGTTGCAATTCACTCGTGGCATCAACAACAATAATAGCACTATCAACGGCTGTTAAAGCTGCTTTTGTTTCGGCATAAAAATCAGTCGAACCTGGTGTATCAATAAAGTTATATTTATGGTTTTGCCAAGGGATGCTAAACAGCTCTAAGTTAGTACTAGTCGCTTGTTCTTTCTGAATCACAATTGTCGAATCGAGATGGGCCGTAAAATTAAATGCTTCTTTTAAATACGATTTTCCAAATCCGCTTTGTCCAAGCAAAATGACATTCCGGATTTTTTCACTTTCATAACTAAACATGAAACCACTCCTTTTTGTTAGCGCTATCATCGGAAGGTAAAAAAAGATAAATTCCAGTGATTAACGTACTTTTAATATATAACGAGATCATAGCAAAAGGCAATTGTTTTCCGCAAATTCAAACATTTTTAAGGAAGTTTTATGTTATAATAAACCTGAAAAGGAGTGGTGTTGGATGTTTCAAGGAATAGATAAACAGCTATCACAAACAAAACGATACGAGCAAGCGTTATTGATGATTGAAGGAACTTTGATGGGGGAATCAGACTTAATCGCACGCTTAGCTAATATTAGTGCTGTTTTAAATACGGTCATGGATGAGATTAATTGGGTTGGTTTTTATTTGAGTGATGAGCAGCAAGAACAATTATTACTCGGCCCATTTCAGGGGTTGCCAGCTTGTACACGAATTAGCTTTGGTAAAGGTGTATGTGGGACAGCCGCGCAAAATCAGGAAACGCAGCGCATTGCCGATGTACAACAGTTTGCAGGTCATATAGCTTGTGATGCGAACAGTCGATCAGAGTTAGTTGTGCCAATCGTTGTGGATCAGCGTGTAGTTGGTGTACTTGATATTGATGCGCCAATTCCGAATCGCTTTCAATTTGAAGATCAACAATTTATTGAAGCTGTTTGTCAAAAAATCTGTACGTATTTAAAAAAAGAAGCAGATAAATAAAGGAGAAAGCTATGAGTGAAATGAGAAAACAAATGGAACAGTTACGAGATGAGGTTTACGCTAATTTACAAGAGTTTGCGAAACGTCAACAAGTAGCACAATATTTTACTGAAATTTATATGAGTGATATTTTCGCTGCTGAGTTGGAAAGTGATGCGCAAGTTCAACAAGCTGTTCAAACATATGTAACAGCAATTTTTGGTGAATATTTAGTGTTCACCCCAAATGTTGCTGAATTATTTGAAGCATATGCCCAAGCGGGGTTAATTATGTATGATGAATATGAAGGGAATTATATTCATTTACCGACTGTGAAAGCCACAGCGATGATGAAGAAACTTGAACAACTTCCACAAGTTGATGAAGAAACTCGTGCAATCCAAGCGGTGAGTGCATTTGAAAAATTTTCTCAACAGCAAGTCGTTGTTGATGAGCATGATTTAAGTGATGAAAAACAACTTGTCCACAATGCGTATTTATATCTTGTCTTAGTCTATTTACATGTGACAACAGAAAGTACATTACAACAAATGATCTATTTACAGCAATATATTCAGCGGATTGAAGTTGTTTATTTGACGCCAAAAGCACAAATGAAACTGTTAGCCTTTTTAGAATTGAAAGGCTATGTGACGACTGCCGATGATACACTTGAATTGACTGAGCGAGCAGCTAAACTATTTAGCGAATTAGAAACAGCAATTGATAGTGAAGAACAGATCTCATTTGCGCAACAACTCGAACGCTTTCAACAAGTATAATATTTTAAGCAAGAGAGGATTGATTTCTGTAGTGAACAGGGATCAGTCCTTTT
>JBOFQK010000063.1:0-4995 GCA_051660865.1 Culicoidibacterales bacterium
ATTAATTGCATCGTTTCCGCGACCGGTGTTGGCTGCGCCTCACTTTTCCCGATAAATGGCGTCATCACGCCAACACTGGCAATTGCCGCAATTGGGATGATTAACTGCTTTTTAGTTCGTTTCTTCATTTGCTTGCTCCTTGACGTTTTGTAAATCATTTGCTTCAAATTCATACAGTTCACTTATGTTTCGAGTTGCCGCTTGTGTAATTTCAATTTCTGGTAACACTGTTGGGATTTCAACTTTAAACGTATCCGCAACGAGTCGTTGGCCTTCAAGCGTCGTAATATCGTTAATGCGATATAATTCAGCGTACATTTGCGTTGCGGTAACTTCACTTAAATGTTCCGGTTCAACCCAATAAATCCACGTTCCCTGTGCGACTTCCGTTGGCACTGTCCCTTCTGGTACTTCAGCTAATAAAATTGCTTTCGCATTATACGCTAAGTTGTCACCATTTTCATCAAGGACTAGTGGCACGTTGTAAATTGGATACCCACGATAATCACCAGTCACAATGAGTGATCCGGCAGGAATTGTTTTCCCTGGCGCGTATTCATAGGCTGTTTTCAACGTTCCAATTCCATTCGCAAATTGCCCATCTGCTTGTTGGGTCCCAATTTCAATTGTATCGCCGGTTGGTGAAAGCAATTCAAGTTCAGCACTCGTAAAGCTTGCCGCCCCTTTCGCAATAATTTTGACATATTGGGCATTTTCTAACCAGTACTGATTCCCCCCACTTGTGCCAGCTTTTTCAAAATAAACTGTTTGTGTTGGATTCGCAGTACTTGTCGTCATCGTCCCAGCTTTCACTGATTTCCACGTTTGACCATCTTGACTCACTTGAATTTCGTACTTACTTAACGGTGTCCCCACAAGTTTTTCACTCGCAAAGAGTTTCGTTAACAGGTTATTATTCGTTTCAACGGCTGCAGTGTAGCGGAAGCCGACAATTGGCATACTCTTATTCACATCAATAATCACGTATGGATCCCCTGTCGTTTTATTGACAGTATAGTGAGTTGACGCATCACCATCGATTAATTGCTTAATTTCGGTATTGACTGTTTCCGTATTTGAATGTTGCGCAACAGTCTCATTCGAACTCACAAGCCAATTCGTTTGATTTATTGTCCCATCATGGCTAATTTTGATTGTGCCTAATTCTTGCAGTGGTGTCGCATTTAATTGATAATCATACGCTCGCACCGCAATTGTAAACGTTCGGTTATTGACTGGACTTGGATCAAATTCATACGTTGTCACTTCACCAGTTTGTTGGACAAAGCCGGCAACTTCATCATTGACAATAATTTCATAACCTAAAATCTCACTTTGACTTTGCGTCGTCGTGAACGTCATTGGCACCGTCTTCGTATTTAGGCGATCACCAGCTTGAATTCCGTCAGCAAAACTTGCCACGACTTCAGTACCCGTTGCCATTGCGCCTTGACCTTCCATTCGGACACGACGAGCTTGGTCATTTAAATATTGAATTGGACGCGTTTCAGCTGCATAGCCTTTTTGCGTTAAATAAATTGCCGTATCTTCATCGGCTTCAATTCCCCAACTTTGGAAGAAGCCACGTAAATCACGATTTGCAGCATCAGAAGCGATGCGAATGAGTAACTGATCTTTATTTAAATTCGCCATTTCACTCGGCAATGTTCGATATAGTTGGTTCATTTTCGTATAAAAAGCATCATTACTTAAATCGTTATCAACACTTGTTTGTAGCATTGAGGCTAATGTCGCATCATCATATGCTAAATGTAATTGCCAGAACATGCCAAGCGTCACAAACACATCTGAAGAGATTCCCGTTGAACCTGAAGTGACTTTATCATAAATTTTCGGATAGACATTGCCGGTTTCTAAACGTGATAAATCTTGATCATCAAATGTTTGATCCATTAACGCTAACACGTTATTTGAAGTTTCGCTATATGTTCGTTTACTAATATCGACAACATGTCCCATTTCATGGCCGATTAACCACCCAAAGAAGTGAGCTTCATCAGCATTCGTAATCTTTCCTGCTTCATCAAACTCGTATGGCACACCTTGCATTAAACTTGGAACGAGACCAAATTGAATCCCGATGTGATCGCTTGAAGCATATCCTGCTGCTCCCGCAAACATTCGTTGGTATTTAATGTTAATGCGCGTCCGTGGTGCGCGATGCGTATTGAAGTGTGCTGTTTCGCTACTATCAATCGTGCCATCACTATTCAAATCAACTGGTTGTTCGTAAACACCTTTTTTCGCATACGTTAATTGGATAAATTGTTCCCAAGCTAAAATTGTTTGGTAGAGACGCTCAACTTGCGCATCTTCACTTGTTAATCCTTGCGTAATTCCCTTTAATACTTGTGTCGCCGGGAGCGTTAACGTAAAGCGATCACCTTCAATATCGGTCGTATTCAACACAGCTGTTGCTTCGTCATACGGATAAATATTTTGGGTTTTATCCGTTTCGGTTGGATATAAGTTTGGTAAATCATTAACGAATTTTTTTAACTGTTGCAAGTATGTGCGAATTTCGGCTTTCATCGCTACTTCATCACCGATGAGATTGTTCACATCGAGTAATGGCGTTTTGATGGCCCCACTAATCCGCAGTTTATACGTTGGTGCAACTTTATCGTTATTCCACGTTGTTCGGACATACAAAGTTCCACCGTTTTCTGCATCTAAGTTTTGAATCGTTGGAATCGTAATCACGTTTTTCCCTGGCTGTAACGTAACTGCTTTTGATTCGTACTTCCCACTTTCCGCAAATGGTTGACGTACGGCAATTTCAATTTTTCGACTTGTATCTGATGTCCCCATATAAATCGTAATTTCATCACCTGAACGGACACTATAACCAAGTGATTGCCATTTATTAGTAATATTTAAGGCGCTTGAACCATTTTGAATACTCGCATCAAGCGTTACAATTTCATCGCTTAAAGCAACATCTTGATAAATATCTTTGGCCCGTTGTAGTTCGGTTAATAATGTTTCACGATTTGGATGATACTCTAAATTGACAGGATCTAACGTATTGACGCGCTTTTCTAACGCTTCAATCATTTCCAACGTCACTTCTGGTTGGAGCTCAACTTGCATTGCATCCGTAAATAACGCTTGCACTTCCTTATTTAATGTCCCATGTTGGTAGAAGCGTAATTCGGAAATACTTACGACATTCCCGCCATAAACGGAAGGATTGACTTGAATTTCCTTAGTCGTAATTGCTTCTGGGAGTTTGATAAAGATATATTTATTTTTTTTCTCAAGCGTTGTGTTTAAGCCTTGCCAGTTACCCGCGTCATCTTTATAGCGAACTTGGACATTGTACGGCGTCGCGCCATTGACATCAAGACGGCTAACTAATGAAATCGTATCGATTGTTTGTGGCTCAGTAAAGGTAATAACTGGTCCGCGATTCCCATAAATCCCTGTATCCCAGTTATTATATTGGAAATATGTCAATCCATCATTATCCACGACCGCTTCTGGACTGCTGACAACGGCATTACTATTGTACGCCACACTTTCAATTCCTGCTGATAACACACCTTTTCCAAGCGAACGGTTAATTAATCCATATGTCGGAATCACTGGGATTGTCACACTCGTTGTCGTCCCTAAATAAATTGCTGAATAACCACTTTCACCTAAGTGGTTTTTAGCTTTCATCCGGATTTCGTACATCACATCTTCTGCTAAATTTTCAATCCGTGTACTCGTACCTGTTAACCAATCAGTCGCTTCAATCCACTGGGTTGTCCCAACTTGACGATACTCAACTTTTTGTTCGAGCGCTTTTTTATTCGCTTGCCAACTCACAGTTAAGCCTTTCATTTCACCAGTGACACTAATTCCTTCTGGTTTATCCGGTGTTGTCCCTGGAATAATTTTAAACTCAACACTGCTATCGGCTTCCCACGTAATTGGATTGTAGTTAGCATCAACGTTTTCCGCGATACCATCTTGATCTTCAGGTGTTAGGACTTTTGTTCCACTTTTCCACTCACGATTCAACGCTTGCATCGTTAAACGATACGTTGCATACGGATTTAATTTTTCGATTTTCAATTGTGCATCTGTTGTTTTATAAATCTTCGTTGATTTTACTTTCCCCGTACTATCAACTTCTTCAAGTTTTAATTCATAACCGGTCACATTTGCCACACGTTCCCACTCGATATCTAAAATCCCACCGTAGACATCGATAGAACTTTCAATTGCCGTAATGTTTGGAATTGCCATTGTTGGGGCCGGAATTTCTTGATAGACATTATTTAACAATTCAATCTTCGCAATTTCGGCTAAATTTTTATTGCCTTTTGATCCGGTAATCGTAATTGTAATTTCGCTCAAAGCAACTTGCTTCCCTAAGTCAACTGTAATCTGTTCCATCGTGCTATCGCTCATTACTTGCGTGTTTGCTTCTAGCGTAAATGGATAACTTTCACCATTGATCGTAATCATTCCACTTGTTGGCGCACTTTCGCTTGGGACGGTTAATTGAATTTCTTCCGCAACAAGACTTTCACGTGTTTTGTCCGTTAATTGGACCGCCATTTCGACCGGATTTGCTGCTGAAATCACGGTTTCACTCGTTAACGCAACTGGCTGTGTCGCATTCCCCGCAAATAAGGTTTGGATATCCCCTTCAAGCGTTGTTCCATCCGTAACAGTTGCTTCAATTTGAGTCACATCAATAATTGGCGCTGTCGCTTCAACTTCGGCAGCCATGACGGTTTGACCGATATTTTTGTGGACGATAACTAAATCGGCAATATCAATTGTCCCATCAAAGTTGAGGTCATAACCAGTTTCTTTTTTCCCTAAACGCGCTTGTACGGCTTGATAATCAGTGGAATCAATGACACCATCCTGATTCACATCCCCAGATAAAAATGCACCCGGAATTGCCACTTCAGCAACCGTTGTTGCCGTTGTTCCGATCAATAAACGCTGTGACGTTGTTGCTAATGTCAC
>JBOFQK010000064.1:0-14382 GCA_051660865.1 Culicoidibacterales bacterium
GGTGCAATTTTCCCGCTGTTGCTGAATTTCATGTACAAATATTGGCCTCATTGGTTTGAAGAAAAACGAATCTGTTTTGTACGTACACCAGAATTCATCAGTACGAATGGTAAGAAAACAGTTTGGTGTTACGATAAAAATGAATTCGATAATACGAAATTCACTGGTAATTGGGAACATCGTCATATCAAAGGTTTGGGTAGTTTAACAGAAGCAGAATACAAGCAATGCATTCAAACGCCTAAGCTTGAATATGTGACTGTAGACGAAAACACCAAAGCTGAAATGAATATTTTGTTTGGTGATGATGTGTCGTTGCGTAAAAATTGGATTGAAAACACTTGATTTATTTCATAGGAGCTGTATAATGCGTGTTGTTGGACTGATTAGTGATGGTGGAGACGGTTCAGCTAGTCTCCAGTGGTTCACAAACATTGAACTGGCAGAAAGTTATCTGGATGATGATGAACACTGCGAACAGTTCGGTATGAATGAAGGTTCGTTCGCTGCTGATTTGACATTGCCAGATGGTACAGATTTGGAAGCAATGGGTATTCGCGTTTGGAGTGAAAATGCATAGAGTTGGAAAGACTGTTGTTGAATATGTGATTATTGAGGGTGTTGCGTTTCGACGCAAACCTTTCATCGACTTCATCACAGAGCGATTAAAAGCGCATAAAGCATATTGCAAACTCAATAATATTGAGTTGATTTCGCAAGTATTCAAAGCAATCGACGATTTTGAACACAAGATTCGCACAATGCATATTATCAATCAAACCGATTTGAATATGAACGCGTTGTTTGGTGCTGGTTCTAATCTGAAATCGATTGCAACAACGTGGCACGAACGTATGTAAAAAAGAGGGAGAAATCCCTTTTTGATCTTGACAAACTATTGAAACCTGTTAAAATATATTTTTTAAAAGTGAAAATTAAATGAAATTACATCATACAGAAACGCAAGTCCATAGTAGCTCAAACGTTGAAATGAGCGGGTTTAAAATTGCAACTAGCGCAAAAGCATTCCGTATTTTGAGTTCAAATCTTTATAAGTACAAAATTCGTGCTGTGATTCGTGAATTAAGTTGTAATGCAGTCGATGGTCATATCGCGCTTGCTGCAACTGGTGTAGAACCATCAAAACAGTTTGATGTCACAATTCCAACGCCGATTACAAATAATTTCATTGTTCGTGATTATGGTATTGGTATGTCGCATGATGACATCATGAATCTTTATACAACATACTTTGCAAGTACCAAATCAAATTCAAATGATTTTGTTGGTGCGTTGGGTCTTGGTTCTAAATCTCCGTTTAGCTACACTGATACATTCACAATCACTAGCTGGTTTGGTGGTGTTAAACGCGTGTATACTGCGTTTATTAAAGACGGCGAACCGAATATTGCAATGAACTATGAAGCTGAATCAGACGAACCAACAGGCATTGAAATCAATGTACCTGTGTTTGATGATTTCGATGAATGGTCAAAAGAAGCTGCCCGCGTTTACTCTGCGTTTGATGAATATCAACCAAACTTCTTGAATAAGAAAATTTATTACACTAAGCTTATTGAAGGTGTGAATTATAACACCCATTATGCTGCTGGTATGTATGCAAACATGGGTGGTGTGATTTATCCGATTCCAGTTGAATTCTATGACAAGTGTATTGTTGCGCTACATGCTGCAAATTCAATGTACATGCTGAACTTTAAATTGGGTGAACTCGACATTACACCGTCGCGTGAAGAACTCAGTCTTGATGATGACACAATTGCAGCAATTCGCGCTCGGTTTGTTGCTGTTGATAAAACTGATTACGAAAAAATCGACAAAATCTTAGCGCAAGATGTTGATGTACGTGAAATCTATCGTGAAATCTTAGCTGATTTCCCAGCGGGTACTTGGAACATCATTTCAAGTCGTGTTGTGCAAGGTCGTTCATTGCGTGAATGGTACAATCGTTATCAACATAGCGGCATTACCGAACTGACAATTGTGCGATATGAAGGTGACAAAGTAAGTCGTAAAAAATGCGCAAAAACACGCTGGTCGTTTAGTGGTGCAATTGACCCAACAAAGATTACGTCACAGCACAGTGCACCAGTTGATATTATCGTTGACGATTTAGAAAACACGTCAAGCCGCAATCGCATTATCATGGGCGCAATTGAGCTTGGTTTGTTGAAAGAAAAATCAACAGTTGGTTTCGTGTTCAAAACACAAACTGATGCTGATGCATATCGCGATAGCTGGCATGATGCAATTAAACCAAAAGTAGTTGTGTTGTCTGAAATTAAAGATGCTGCATTAAAAGCAATGAAATCGACCGCGCCACGTGCTACGTATACAGTTAAACGCAATCCAACAGTCGTTATCAAATATGATGATGGTGTGCGTACTGAAATTGAAATGTGTGCCAAAGATATTCGTGATGGTAAACTTGATGCACCATGGATTGAACAAACGAAAGATTTTATCATTGTTGGTGAAGAACGTCTGAGTCCTGTTGTTGCTGATACACTATTGAAATTGAGCAAAATCAAGTGTTATATCATCAAACCACTTTTGGTGAAAGCTGCAACCGCGTGTAGTACCAAACTATCATCAGACTTTATTGTGACATTGCTTGATAATCGCGTTATTGATAGTTATGACGTTGCGCGTTCTTGTCCGAATTGGTTGTATACGATGACGAATCGCGAAACCAAAAAATTGAATGAAATTGGTTTACAAATTGCTGAAAAATGCATGATTTCAATTCATCACGACCATTCAATCATGGGTGCAATTCGAACATTGCAATATTCAAAATCTGACTTGATTCGAAATGCGTATGACGAATACAAAAAACGTCTCGATTTGGTTTTGGTATCGACAAATACCGTGTATAATGATGTACATACACAAAACGCATTAGTAATTCATGCAATTCAAACGCGGTACATGTGTAGTCCTGTGCAAGAAGCTGAAATTGCCGATATGTTTGTAATTCCACAATAAACTAAAGAAGCCAGATATTCTGGCTTCATCTAAAACTGAAAATAGGAAAACTATGATTTCGAAAGAACTAGAACAGAAAATTTTGAACGGCATGGGTCGTTATGCTGTTATGAAAGAGCTGAACATTGGTGAATCACGCGCCCGTCGTCTCATTAATGAAGTTCGCGCTGCTGCTGGTGTTGTGAAACCTGCTGCTAAACCGAAAGCTGCTCCTAAGCCTAAGCCTAAAGCTGCCGCTAAACCAAAAGCTGCTCCTAAACCAAAAGCTGCTCCTAAGCCAAAAGCAAAGATTGAGACTAAAGCAAAACCCGCTGGTTCAATCAAAGTCAAAGATGGTATCAAGAAAGTTGACGAAAAACCCGCGAAAGCTGCTTCTAAGCCGAAAGCGAAAAAACCAGCACAATTCACTTGGTTAGTTGGTTCAACGACCGCTTCAATTACACTAAATGGTAAGCCATATGTAGTTGGTAGAACTCACGAAAACTTTGCGCAAATCTGCCAATTGTGTTTTGAAAACACAGAAGCTAGTATTCTCAAAGCGGTTGCGATGACTGATGTTAAAGTTGGTCTTAATACGTACTCACAAGGTAAAGTTCGCATTGATGAACACGAAAACGTTTTCTACGGTGATATTCAAATGGATTCAAGCTTGACACAGCGCATTGTTGTGAATATGCGTGAAGGTAAACCATTTAGTCACTTGGTGAACTTCTTCGAAAATCTGATGATGAATCCATCAAAACGTGCTATCCAAGAACTGTTTGGTTTCTTGAAAGCGAATGATATTGAACTGACCGAAGACGGTTGTTTCATTGCGTGGAAGCGTGTCGATTCTGACTACAAAGATTTGTACACTCACACAATGGATAACTCAGTTGGTAACCGTGTTGAAATGCCGCGTGATAAAGTTGTCGATGATTCTGAAATCACTTGTGCTGCTGGTTTGCACGTTTGTTCGAAATCATACCTAGAGCATTACTACGGTGGTACTGGTGTGATTATCGCGTGTAAAGTTCACCCAAAAGATGTCGTTTCAATCCCAGTTGATTACGATAATGCAAAAATGCGTTGTGCTGGTTATGACGTTGTTTCTGATGTAACCGCGACTATTGGTATCGACTAATGGGTAAAGATGAATGCGTTGCAATGGAGTATGATGCAATCATAGCAGAGGCAAAAGAACTTGCCTCTGGCATCATCAAAGAAGCGATTGCCGAGGGTGCAAAAGCTGAACGTGAAGCAAATCAGCAAGTAGCTGGTATCATTCAGCAAGCACGAATTCGCGGCAATTATGAAGTCAATAAGCTAGTAGAAGCGCAACAAGAAAAGTTCTTTGGTATCGTTCTTGATACTGTTGAAAAGATTGTTGGTCATCCAGTTGATGCGAAAGCACACGCTGAACTAATTGAAATGATTACCGCACGAATTTAATAAATGGGCCTTAGTGCCCATTTTTTGTTGCACAATAATTTAATTCGTGTATAATGACTTCTGTTGATTCTGTTTCTCAAAGGAAATAAAAATGTTTGCACTAATGGTTCGTAAAGTTGATGTTGTTGAACGTATTGACCTAAGCGATAATAACGATGCAATGTTGTATGTCGCGACCTATGAAAAATGCATGTTCTTCAAAAAAGCTGTTGCGCACAATAAGTACAAATTTGTCGCAGTAGAAAACTGCTGGTATCACGGTAGCGTTAAATGTGATGCAAAACTTTCACATCGTCTTGACAAAGTGCTGGCGTATATTGTAAGCTATGCAGGATTTCAAGAGAAAGATTTGCATAAGGTGAGCATTGCATTATGATTTTTAAACCATCGTTCAAAACGTCAATCCCATATGCGTTTGGTTCACTAGACAACACAACCGTTTATGTGAAAGTCAAAACATACAAACGTTTCTGGTTCAAAGAAACGCTTGAAAATGTCGAATTCTTCAAAATCGATATTGGTACTAACAAGTGGACAACAGAAGCAAACGAACCTATCTCTTGGGACCTTGCTGATAAGCTTCAAAAACTGTTTGACCGACTCGAAGTTAAATTATCAGAAAACGGCGTGACTTTATACATTTAATTGTTGCACAAATCTGAAAAAGCTGTATAATAGAACTTGTTGGAGGGATTCTCTCTCCTAGATCAAATTAAAAAGGATATACCATGTTCCGTAAAAATGAAATCATTTCTGTTGTTGTTGTTGATGACAAAAACGCTTCAACCAAAGTAACTGTTTGTCATTACTACAATGTACTCGGTTTTAAATTTGGTCGTAAACGTATCACATACACCGAAGCAATTTACAACGGTAATTTGTATTGGTATTCTGATTTTGGTTTAATGTTTGATGTGAAACTTGCAAAATTGCTTGATAACGCTGTTGTGTTACAATCGCGCTTCGAACGTGCTAAACCAATCAACTAAGGGGGATTTATGGCAATTCGTGTTGCATATGTCACGCTCAATAATCGCGACAAGAAAACAGCAAAAATCAAATTGCATTATTACATCAATGTGTTTGGTTTTAAGCTAGTGTATCGCACCCGCATGTGTATTGAAGAAACGTTTCAACATTGGGCAACTGGTCATAACGATACATATTGGTATGATAAAAGTGGTTTAATCAATGATGCGGACGCTCTTGTTCACTTGCGCAATAACGCATTTTTGACATTTGAGGACCGAAACTAATGTATCGCTGCAAATCATCTTTCAAAATCGCTGGTTACAAATTCAAAAAGAATCGCTGCTATGTAATTGATGTAATCAACATCGACACAAAACGTTTGATGCACGTGAATGAAATCATCGTCACTGACAACAATACACCACAATACGGTATTCATACTGTGTTCACCTTCGATGATGGCGACAAATTCAAACTTGAAGGGCTTACAACCAAAAAAGAAACTGGTATTGTTATCACAAAAGATGGTGAAACTGTTTGCAAATTCGTCGAAACCGAAAGTGATTTTGATATTATCGCTTCAAAAGGTTCAGGTTTGTTGTTGCGTGGTATGTACAGTGATGTTAAAAACAAGCTATTCACCGTTAGCAATCACAAAATCAAAGGTGGGCACGTTACATGCACGTTGACCGATGATGAAAACAATCAAACACAACATTATGTTGATGTATTACCAATCATGTTTGAAATCGTCAAATGAGTTTCAAACGAAATCGTAACAAAGTCAAGTTCATTAAATATACTGGTGGACTTGTCAAACCATCATATGGCTGTTATACTGTGTATTACTGGTACAAAGGTAATGAAATCAAATATGTCAAAGCTGACATTTATGGGCTAGATGCTGAAATTCTAGTCTATGGAGTTCTTGCCGATACACTCCCTGAATTAATTAAACGAATAAAGGACATGCTATGTTTGACAAATTAAAAGTAATTGAATACACACCGAAACAACATTCGCGTGGTATCTCACGCGTTCTAATCGAACACAAAAACATTTTTGGTAAGCGCGTTCAACAAACGTACATCAAAGAAAGTTGCTGGAAAAAACGCGTTTCATTCTTTAACTACGAAAGTATTTCTGGTACACTTGATACAAAGATTGAAAAACTTGTTCAACAACACTTGGATTCCAAATGCGTCTAATTGAATGGTTCAAACCGAAAGTCAAAATCGTAAGTCATGTGATAACGCAAGACGGCATGTTGCACGTTCTTATTGAATCAAAATTCATGTGGTTCAAATTCAATACACGCTGTTTTAAAAACGGTGATGTATGGTTCTTAAACGATGACTTTTTCAATATGGAAATTCTTAGCGAAAAATCACAAGTACGCATGGAAATGCTGTTCAGAAAATATTTCGAGACACTTCAATATGATAAAGCACTTTGAAATCAACAAGAAAGGTCGTGATTTTGTTGTTGGTGACATTCACGGATTCTTCACTAAGCTGAAAAAACAGTTAGATGAAATGGGTTTTGATTACGAAAATGACCGTTTATTTTCTGTTGGTGACTTAGTTGACCGCGGCCCAGAATCACACCTAGCACTTGACTGGTTATCATATAGCTGGTTTCATCCAGTGCGTGGTAATCATGAAGAACTGACAATCGAGTTCTGTAATGAAATCGAAAAGTACCATCATGAATGGTTGCACGTTCGAAACGGTGGTAAATGGTATATCGAAACCGAATGCAACGTTCAAGAATATTTCAAAGACGCGTTCTTGAAACTGCCAATTTGTATTGATGTCATGACCAATAACGGTTTAGTTGGTATCGTTCACGCTGATATTCACGGCAATAACTGGTTCGATTTTCTGCGAAAGATTCATGATAAAAATACTGCTGCAATCATGTATGCATTGTGGAATCGCGAACGTTTCAATGATGGTATTGCGTTCAATATCGAAGACCTTCATAAATTATATGTCGGTCACACACCGGTCGAGGGTATCACTGTTCTTGGTAACGTTGAATACATCGACACACACAGTTACAATCGTGATGTTTTTGACATCATTGAGCTGTAAGGATTAATCACCTAATGATTCGCTAGAGTAGAGCAATGGTGTGACGATTGCCCCGGATATACTCTACACGGGAACTGATGAATATTAGCAATAGT
This sequence comes from Culicoidibacterales bacterium, assembly GCA_051660865.1. Lineage (GTDB taxonomy): Bacteria > Bacillota_I > Bacilli_A > Culicoidibacterales > ZOR0006 > ZOR0006. Next base: position 7,604 of record JBOFQK010000064.1, read on the forward strand.
CAGCGAGTTGGTGCAAGGCCAACACTTGATCTTGACAGTATTAAATCTGTTTGTTATTATATCGTTTTCTTGGAGAACAATATGAAACGCGAAAACTTTGAAATCCGATTTGAAGGTCAAGTTGTCATCAAGCATACTTGGAATGCAGCACAGCGGGAAGTTGAAAAACTTATTCGCAACATTGCATTGGAAGAAGGTCAAGCGTATTCATTGACTTCAAAAACATCTGAACTGCATCCGACGATGTACAAAAAGCATCATAAGGGCACACGTGTTTGGACTGGCGACAATGGTAAACAGGTTTCTTTCGAAATCGAGCTATTATAAATATAGCTATTAGATAAAGGAATCTTAAAATGAAAAGCTTTGCAGAATTTGGTATCGAATCACTTGAATTTGAATCTGTGTTCTTAGAACACGTTTGGGATGACGGTTCTCCTCGCGTTAGTATCATGCATCAATATGTGCCTATGATTGAACGTCACATTATCAGCAAGAAACCATTTGTTCAACCATGGACAAATGAAATCGTTTCTAACAAACTACTCACACCACAAGAAGCGTATGCACTCACTCAGAATTATGCCGTTGATGCTAAAGCTGAATTGAATCGCGTACTGCGTCTTTCTGCTGTTGGTGGTGCCAAGGTATTGACCGATAAAAAATCAGAAAAATCGTTTATCGATAAAGCATACACTCGCAAAAAAGGTGTAAATATCGATGACGTTGTGCGTGGTGCTATTCTGTGTAAAACAGAAGAAGACTTACAAGCGACAATCAAAAACCTGTACAAAAACGCACAGATTTTTGAACATGAAGTTAAAGACGATAAACAAAACGAATATGGTTATTTTGGTAGCCATCACTTGGAAGTTCGTTTAAAATCAACTGGTGTTGTTGCGGAAGTGCAAATTATGACCAAGAAACTCTGGACTGTGAAACATGAAGCGCATAAGGTTTACACCAAGCTGCGTAGTGGTTCTGACATTTCAGACGATGCGCGTAAAACTGAATTGCAACATTCTAAAGAATTGTTCAATCATGGTAATCGTGGTCGTGACATTCGCGCTGAACGTAATCGCAAAAAAGATATGAAATAAACCATAAAGGGGGCTTGCGCTATGCAGCCCCTTTTGTTATAATGATTTTGTTGATTGATTCTGTTGAAAAGGAAATGAAATGTTCTTACTAGAAAACGCACTTTTGATTGCTGCTGATTTTCATGACGGTCAAGTTGATCGGGCTGGTGTTGCTTATATCAACCACATCTACCACGTTGTAAATAACGTGCGGAATATGGGTGGTTGTGATGAAGCAATGGTTGTTGCTGCTTTGCATGACATCATCGAAGACACTGACTTTTTGGAAGAAGATTTGCGGATGGTGTTTGGTGATGAAATCGCTGATGCGGTTATGTTGCTGACTAAAAATGGCGAGCCGATTGATGTTTATTACAACAACATCAAAAACAATGAGTTGGCTCGGATTGTTAAAATCGCCGATATGAACCACAACAAAGACTTAAATCGGTTGCCTGTTGTGAATCAAATCGACATCGAACGGGCACAAAAATATGAATTCTATATCGACTTCTTGGAAAACTAAGATTCACGACCAGATTGATTGGTCAGAAGTTCCAAGTAGTGTGAAATACGCGTCAATTGATAAAAATGGTGTTTTGAAGTTTTGGCACAAAATGCCGAGAAAAATGTTGTGTTTTAATTCTTGGCGTGATAACATGCAGCTTGAATACATTTCAAAGACAAAAATTGAAGTCAATGATTTGTGGTGTGAATGTTTATTTGAAAAGGGTGTTCTATGAAACTGGGTATTAGTCTTAAAACATTGCGTGAATTTGGTGCTTGTTATACTGGGTACAATAAGCTGTTTGAATATCTGTATGATGAATCAGTTCCAAATGATAGATATGCTTATGCTAGACCAAAATTTGATGATATTGATGACCAGTTGAATAGCCTCGATACAATCGTGAAATCAAACGGCATAATTGATACTGTTTGGTGCTTCCGCTATGTTCGTCACGAAATCAGATTTGCCGATTTTCACAAAAGTATGCAAAGTCTTGTACCTACAATTTTGACATATATCGACAGTCACGCTAATGAAAAATTGAAACCATTAATCGGCAGTATGCGTGACATGATTGACGGTAAAACGCTAGTCAATGATGTTAAACGCGAAATCTATGATTATCGGGCCAAAAATTCTACAATCGATGACCGAACAATATACAACGATAGATTGTTCATTGCGTTGGATTCGCTGTTCGGTATTTACAATTACGCCACTGATGTTGATACAGTTTGTGATGAAATTTACAACGCAATTCACGAACTTCACTGGGGAGAATATAGCATGGAACCATTGGTGATTGAATTGATTAATCAAATGGAGCAATTCAAATGATTACGACATTACAAGAACTACGCTCATGGTACGCTTGTGCGCCGGGTTATAATAAGTTGGTTTGTCATTTAGCTAATCACAAGTATGCAGATGCATACAAACAAGCGAAAGAACAAATCGGTCCTGTGTTCGCAGAAACAACATATTACCCGTGTGATGAATTCGAAGGTGCTGAAATTGACTTCTTGACGATTTTGGAATCAAATGGTATTGTCGATACTGCTTGGTGTTTGCGCAAGAAAGACCATTCAGACGAAATCAAGAACCTACAATTGCAAGTTGCGCGATTACTAACGCCGTATCTAACAAAAGAACAAATCGGCTTTCTTGATGAATACGAAAAAATCATCGCATCCGAATACTACGGTGATTTGTGCTCTCGCATTCGCATGGATGCATATGAAAATATGCAAACAGTTCACCGTTCGAATACCGACATGTTCGACAAACAGCAACGCATCAAATGCGACATTGCGGCGATTGTTTATTACGCATGTAGCAAAAACATTTTTGACGTAGTGCGTATGACACGAAACATCGTTGGTAATGATGTTGTGTATAAATTAGTTGAAGAATTTTTGAAAACCCATTGACACAAAAAATAGGTTCTGTATAATAGGACTTGTTGGAGAGAACTCTCTCTCCTAGATCAGAAAAGGAAATACCATGACTTTGTTAGCTACTTTTAATGACTTGGTTCTTAAACGCACTACTGATTTGAATATTGAAATGGTCGAAAACAACGTCCAAGACATCGGTCAGTGTGGTTTCGCAGAAGCGCGTATTTTCTTTGGTCGTCGCAAGACAATGAAAGAAACGATGCTTTCATACGCTGTTGCTGTTGATTCGCAAGAAAAGTATTGTGGTAAATCATACCACACCATTCACGTGAAACCAGAATACAGCCCGCGACTACGCAACCAAACGCGTGATTACGCAATCAAGTGTGAACAAATCATCTTGAATGCAGCGATTGAAGTATTCGGTCTTGAAAACTTCGAAACACGTGTTCATAGCTGGTTGGATTAAAAAAAAGGCCCTCGATTTATTCGAGGGCCCTATTTGTATATGATAGATGAAGACGTTTCTGGTACAATTAATCCTATTTTGGATTTTTTGAATGTGTACGTTGTCTTAATATCAATATCACAGTTATTGCTTGCACCCCAATTACAATTACGTGTTGCATAATTGTACGCGGATGCATCATCAGATTTTTCGACTCTATCGACAACGATTGAATCTCGGTTTAAAATATATACATTATCACCATCTGCTTTGAACTTATAACCATGGTAAACTCTTGTTGTTTGATATTGCTTGAATCCACCAGCACCATGCTTATGCAATCGCGCAAGAACGTTTAAGTCGTTTCTGGTTTCGTAGCTAGAACCAACATCAGCGGGTTTTGAGAATACCATACCGATACCGAGCAAACAATCTATAACAGGTTCAACAACAAATATCGACGTTAGCAAAATTGTTACAATTGCTGTGTGATATAAAGAGTTTTGTTTCCGAGTTGTGTCATTATCCATAATATATCTCGATTTGAAATGTTAAATCGACGCCGGTTACAAAAAAAGCACACAATTAATGTGTGCTTTTTATTTATGCGACATTCCAAAATCGATAGCCAAGTTTTCGCACTTGACTGTATTTGTATTCTAAGGTGGTTTTAACGCTGTGTAATCGCTTTGGACTTCGAACCTGTCTTAGTCCATATTGTGTGATATGAATCACGCCAGCCCAGCTAGGAACGTCTTCTAATTCGATTTTAATATCGTTGGGAAAGACGTACCAAAAATAATTACTCATATTCCCATCACAAAGACTTTCATACTTTGGTCCAAACGTTTTGCTTTCTGACAAGAAAACGACTTTCTTTGCATCATTCTTGAAATCAGCTTTGGAAAGTTTAATCTCAAATTCATCAACAAAACCACTTTTGCGAAACGCAAGAATATCAGCTTCATTATCGAATTGAGTGAAACAATTTGGTATCATCATTTCATATTTTTTGTTCAAATAATTCCAAAGCAATTTCTGAACGCTTTTTTCACTATGTTTCATATCCAAGCTTCATAAAGAAAATCTTTGCACTGTTGAATGAACCAATCAGTTCATTATCAACAAAGATTTGTGGGTAGTTAGTAGGGGCGTTTTGCTTGCGCATACGCGCTTTTAATTCAGTGACTACACTTGTGTTGTACTTAAAACCCAAATCGCTGTCATCCGCCACTAGAATGTCGTGAAACGTGTATGGCAGTTTATTATAGTCAAAGAATTTCTTTGCACTTATGCAGCCATAACACTTGTGCAATGATTCTGGTATTCCATATATTTCAATTTTCATACTCACCTCATAAGATCAAAAGCGGTTACCCGCTTATTTCATAATTGCATCACGCAACGCATTTACCCCACCGACATAACGACCATCAATAAATGACAGAGGTAATTCGTATGGGCTTGGTGTGCGTCCTAATCGTTCTTCTAATTCACATGATTCTGGTGTGATTAGACCACGCGTACATTCATAATAACGAATATTCGTTATACCTTGCATTTGACATAATTTCAATGCAATTGACGACGGTGGGATAACCGGAGTAAAACCAAAGATTTCAACTAACATGATGACATATTCATGAAGTCATGAAACGAACCAATAAATTTGTTGTCAATGAAAACAAATGGATATTGATTCGTATTCTCTGGTCTGGTTTTCATGCGCATACATAAATCCCAATAATTCTGGCTGCTTATGCTGCTACAATCTTTATAAACATAGCTATATTTTCGCATTTGACACAATTTAATTGCGTGACGCGTCTGCATCGACTTTTCATCACGTCCGTAAAGTTCCACATGCATAAAGATGTGCCCTTAGTTCATTGTACCCGCCAATATATTTCCCGCTAATGAATACAGCAGGTAACATTTCAAAACGCTGGTCATTAGCTTCCAAACGCTGCATAAGCATAGTCCGATGTAACGATTCACTTGGACTTTCTGAACCATGACTGATTGCATAATATTTATATTCAAGATAATGCGTATCGCACAGAATTTTAACATTCAAACAATCACGGTTTGCAATGCTATCAACCCAACCAAAAATTTCAATCATGTTATTCCTGTTTCAAGTAAATTACTCGCTGATTTGAACTACCACGAAATTTCAATGACAAATCGCGTTTGTCTTGTTCGAAACGACCATCAATGAGTACATCGATATAGTCAAGAACTTCTTTGAAATCGCTTTGTTCAATTTGTTCACGTGTATAACCAGTCCACACCCAAACTGTTTTATTTGGATGATTTTCTTTGAACCACTTCAATAGTTCAATTACACCGAACACATTTTCTTTGTATAGTGGGTCACCACCAAGCAATGAAAGTCCAGCGCGATTGATTCGAGTGTCGTTCATGTCAGCATCAATGAGTTCAAGAATATCCTCAGTGAATGGAAATGATTTTTTGTTGTTGTAATTCCAAGTGTCAGCAGCAAAGCAACCGACACATTTATGGTCACAACCACTAAACCAGAGAGAGGCGCGAACGCCGTCTCCGTTTAGCATATCTATTGTTTTGTAGTCTAACAATCTCATGCGTGTTTATTCTCCTTGTAGTGCCAATCCCATTTTGGCGAGTTTACGCGATACGTGATAAGCCCCTTTGAAATACCAAGATGTTTTGAACATGCTGTTGCAGTTTCATATTCAACACCGTCTGCAATCAATATCTTGGCATTTGATGGTATTTTACCATACATTGGGTTTTTGTCACCTTTAATTCGATTTGACATTTCTTCTCTGGTTGATTCGGAAATAGGATTCTCTTTGTACCATTTTTTCATAAACTCAGATTGTGCATCACGAATGTGCTGTGGTATTTCATTTTCTCTGTGCCATTTTTTCATACCATCAGAGATTTTTTTTCGAACTTCTGCTTCATCACTTCTTTTGTTTATAGTCGCTGATTTGGCTTTTCCCTCAGGGGAACTCCAATATTTTTGTTGTGCAAGTCTATTTGATTCAACGTGTTCTTTCGATGGTTTGTATTTTCTACCACCTAATCCACCCGGGTACTGATTATACACGGATTTCATTTTGATTGTTTCTTCTGTGACTAATTCAGCCTCTTTGAGATATGCAGATTCGTAATTATCATAAACAAACAGCACTTCTTTTTTGAAATTTGACTTCCCGTGCTTTTTGAATGCTTTCTTAATACAAACACCAGAACCAAGATATGAATCATTAATGCATGATTCATTTTTGACTCTATGTACACCTATGTAATATTTGCCATTTATCAAATTGGTTGTTTTATAAACTGTAACTAAC
>JBOFQK010000065.1:0-4006 GCA_051660865.1 Culicoidibacterales bacterium
CTGGAATCACATCTGTTGGGGCTAATACGTGCTTACTCGTTTTCTTCCTTGGTCGCGGTTGAACTGCCAAAGTTTCAGTTGGCTTTTCAACAGGTTGTTCCTCAAAGTGGTGCAGTTTCGCTAACACCGACTCAATCAACCGATCATCAATTTCTAGTTCACTATGTGGCACTGGCGTCACATACTCCGGCTGAATAAACGTTTGGTCACAATACATTTCGATAAACCAACAACTCAACGTGAAAATGTGACGATTCACTTTGAGCGCTTCGCCAACTTCATCTTCCAACTCACCATGGGCCGCAATATTCCCAATCCGACGGACTTTATCAAACGCTTGATACACTTTATGGTCAATAACTTGCTGCGTCTTAACAAAATCAATTCGCTCTTGGTACGTTAGCAAGCCAGTTGGCTGTTGCGAATGCTCATTGATGATCAACTCAATCATCCGTTCGGCATAAATTCTCGATTTAATAATTGTTGTATGTGGTTTGTTAAAGATATTTTGATTTAACTCCTGAACTAATTTCCCCAGTTCAGGATAATGTACCATCAATTTTGCTGTCACTCCTTGATTCATTTGAATAAACTCTCCCCTTTTCATCCCTAATTCTCTTCTATTTTACTACAAAAACAAGAAAAAGATGATTAAAAAACCACCCTTTCTTGTTGAAATTAATTATTGCAAAAGTTAGTTTGATTCAATACTCGAAATAATATCATCGATCGAATTATAACTACTTCCTTTTATTTGTGAAATATCTGATTTGATCTCTTCTAAATTATAATTCATTTCTCTCATTTCTGATAAAATGTCTTTTAAAATATCTTTTAATTCTTCCATTAATATCTTCCTTTCTTATTGAAGTTGTGATTGAATTGCTTCTTCAATTTTCGTTTTAATTTGCTTATATGCTTGTGTATAGTCTTGTTCTTGTTTTTCAAATAAATCAGCTTGTTGTTTTAACAGCTCATCTTTAGCTGCAATAATTGCTTGATATTCGCTAATTTGACCATTATGTGCGGCTACTAATTGCTTGTGTTCTTGATCATGTTTGTTTTCTAACGCAGTAATTTGACTACTATGCGCTGCTTTTAGCTGTTTCTGCTCTTTTTTGTGCTTATTTTCTAACGCTGCTATTTGAGCATTATGTGCGGCTACTAATTGTTTGTGCTCTTGATCATGTTTGTTTTCTAAGCCAACGATTTTATTTTCGTATTCAACACGTTGTTCTTCTTTTTCGGCTGCATGTTCTTGTTGATTTTGCTCAAACTGAGTTTCTAACTCAGCCACTGCTGCTTGCAGTTCTCCGATTTGTTTTTCCATTGCTCCTTTTAAAGTGATAAATGAAATCGGTTGTGCTAGTAACTGTTTAATTTTTTCAAAGTTCATCGTCCTAATCCTCGCTTATTTTTTGATTGCTTCTTCTATCATGTTCACAACATTTGTCATATTTTCTGCTAAGTCTTTACTCCAAATTCGTAACACTTGCCAACCACGCGTATTTAAAAAGCGATGATTGAAAATATCACGTTCGCGTGTATTAGTGAAAATTTGATATGGCGTTTCATCAAATTCGATACCAAGTAAATATTTTTGTTTGGCTTCATCATAGACCGCAAGATCAAAACCATATTTACTTGTCCCAACTTTTTCTTTGACTGCATAGCCTTTCTTGATCAATTCTTGAATTAATCGTTGAATGTTGTCGCCATTGATGTACTGTTCATACATGCGTGTTGCCTGCATTTTATTTTCCGTAACAGAATCAAGAATCACTCTTGCTTGCTCTAAGTCTTGTTGATCGATTGCGCGTACATACTCCAAATACTTGCGGAATAATTTTGGACCAGCATTTTTGCTATTTTGGACATTTAAATCTTCCGGTTCAAATGACGTCATGACATAGACTTTCTTTTTCGCACGACTAATCGCCACATTCAAACGATTTTCACCACCTTGATGGGTTAATGTTCCAAAGTTTGTCGATAATGTTCCCCGTTTATTTTTTGCGTATGTTGTTCCCAAAATAATAATATCTCGTTCATCACCTTGAACATTTTCAATGTTTTTGATAAATAAACTGACATCTTCGCCATTTTTTGTTCTCGTACTTTCTTTACTATACACACTTTGGAACTGGCTATTTTTTTGTGCGTACGCTTCGAGTAAATCTTCGACTAATTCTTTTTGTTTCGCATTAAACACAATAATTCCAATTGTTTCATCGTTTTTACGCTCATGGAAAATTGCCGCAACAAGTTTAACAATTTCTTGGGCTTCTACTTCATTGACCGTATTTTCAAAGTACGCATTTTCAACTTTAAAGCGTTTAATTGCGCGTTTACTCGCTGCATACTCAACATCGGGACTGACATCAAGGTTCCCATTATAGTACGCTGCATTTGAAAATTGAATCAATTCACTCCGATCGGCACGATAGTGATAATTCAACCGGACATCAGGATATTGAATTTTCGCAATGTCCAGCAAACTTTTTTCTTGCATGACAGCATCAGTGAGTTCATCATTCTCCTCTTCGTCATCTTCACCACGTTTCATAAATAAATCACTAGGCGGTAACTGCTTATCATCACCAACAATGACAATTTTCTTGCCACGATAGAGCGTTGGAATTGCCGTTTCTACTAAAATTTGTGAGGCTTCATCGAAAATAACAATATCAAATAAATGTTGCGTTAAGGGCATAATATCGGCGACGGTTTCTGGTGTCATTAACCAACAAGGAATTGTTGTTAAAATATCTTCCGCAAATGCTTCTAGTAATTGACGCAACGATGGAATCAGCCGCTTTTTTTGCACTTGGCTTTTAATATTACGACCATTCCCCGTGCTCATCAATTGCTTAACTAATAATTGATTTTTGAGTTGGATATATTCAACAACTTCTTCACTTTTTGCATCTAAACTTTCAGAGATTGTCTTTTGAATCGTCGCAAAACTCTTCATATAATTAATGACTGCACGATTATTAGCTTCGATTTGCTTGCTTTTTTTCATCAACACGAGTTCGATTAAACTTTGGAACAACAGTTGTGCCCGTTCAAGCGGTTGTTTGCGTACTTGTGAATCTAATAACTGATACTCATCTACTTTTAGCTCTTCTAATTTATAGCGTAGTTGTTGTAATTCATCGTAGGTTGCTAAAGCACTTTGGATGCTTTCAACACTGGCAATCAGCTGTTCATAATCAGCATTCGCTAACGCTTGTTCAAGTGCAGCAAATAATTCCGGTGTACAAATCCACTGTAACTCAGCTAAAAAAGCTGCTAATTCGGCTGGATTATGATTTAAGACGGCTAATTGGGCTTGGAGATTTTCGGCTTGGGTTTGCTTGATGAAATTCGCTAATCCTTCAAGTTGCCACGCTAATGTTTCACGATTTTCAATCACTGGCTCAACTTCAAAACGATAGCTCGGTTCACCTGTTGGTGATTTGAGGACTTGCTCAAATTCGTTAATCAAGTCACTTAATTCGAAAATTTTCACATCTTCTTGCTGATCTTCAAGTTGGGGCATATATGGATTATTTGCTAATTGTTGTAATCGATCCATATCCTTTAAAAGACCTTGTTCTAATACTTGATAAGTATACTGCTCAATCCGATTAAATTGAGCAAATACTTTTTCATATTTTTTGATAAGTCCCTCAAACTCCGCCCGGAAGGGATAACTTGGATGCTCACTATTAATTCGTAAATACATTTGTTGTAACGATAAGCCATACTCAGTTTGCTTATGCAAAAATTTCTGAATTTGTTCAAACTTAGCAATATTGTCATTAATTCGCTCTGAACTATACGCTAATTTGCGTTGCATACTTTCAACTTGTTGCTGCAAACTCATTTCTGACATCAATGTACTGGCTTCAATCAGTTGCTGCATTTTCAAATACACACTCTTTTTATCGGTATTCGTATTCGTTACTGTCATATACATCCCACCAATACGCGCAAGTCGTGAAGCAATGACATCAATCGC
>JBOFQK010000066.1:0-26344 GCA_051660865.1 Culicoidibacterales bacterium
CTTCTGTCGGTGCGAAATGGAGTGTCGCAATATTCCCAGTCGCTTGGCGATTAAATTCCTCAGGGAATGGTGAATAAATATCATACGTCCGTAACCCGGCTTCAACATGACCGACCGGAATTTGTTGATAAAAGGCTGCAAGTGCGGTCGCAAACGTCGTTGTTGTATCTCCATGGACGAGAACGATATCTGGTTGTTGTTGTTCAAGGACAGTTTTCATTCCGAGCAAAACATCACTTGTGACATCATACAACGTTTGTCCTGCTTTCATTAACGATAAATCAATATCAGGGGTAATTTTGAAGGCAGCTAAGACTTGATCCAACATTTGGCGATGTTGTCCGGTAACCGCGACAATCGTTTCAAAGCGTTCAGGTTGCGCTTGTAAGACTTTGACAAGTGGTGCCATTTTAATTGCTTCTGGACGTGTACCAAAAGCGAGTAAGACTTTAGTTATTTTCATTTTCTTCCTCCTGATTTTGGAACCAATTTTGGCTTTGAGCTTGACTAAAACCTAGTTGATACATTTTTTGTTGAAATTTTTGTTTGCGTTTATAGCGATCGGTCTCGCGTTGAATCCGCCGATACACTTTCTGCGCTTGTTGTTCAAATACATCTTGAGTATCAGTTTCATCTTCTTGATGATCAAGACGTTGCCATGCTACTTCAATCACAGCGTGATCATAACCGTACCCGTAAATTTTTTGAACAATTTGCCGCTTCAGTGCATTACCGGTAAACTTTTTATTCATCCGCAATAATTTCTCAATCAATTTTTGGCAATTTTCAATGATTTGGTCGTTAGAATAGTGACTTAACCCAGCCTCAATTGCGATTTGATCAATTTGAAATTTTTGACGTAATGTTTGGCTAATTTTCTTTGGCCCTTGTTTTAAATCTAGTAATGCCGTCCGGACAAATGCTTCCGCAAAAAGTTGATCATCAAGATATTTTTGCATCTTGAGGCGTTCAATGACTTGGTTAATTTGTTGCGGTTCATGGCCTTTAGTCGCTAAGTATGTCGCGACTTCTGCACAGCTTCGCAACCGATAACTTAAGTAATTAATCGCTTGGCGATATGCAGTTGCATAATCTTGTTTTAACTGCTGATATTGCAACAAACTAATTACTTGTGGCTTTAGTAATTGTAATTGGATTAAGGTATCAGCCAACACAACTTGAGTCTCTTCACCTTCTTCACTGTGTAAGACGACTTCATATTCTAAATCATTTAACTGCGTAATTGTTTTAATTTCCATAGTTCATAACCTGTTTCACGATTGTTGCGGCTGCTTTAGGGTGACGTAATTCATTATAGCCTTGACGCATCATCGCTAATTCACTTGGATTCGCTAATAAATATAATGCGGTTGGCGCTAGCTCATCAAGATGATCAATAATAATTGCTGCTTGACGAGATGAAAATAGTAAGGCATTATCTAGTTCTTGTCCTGGCATTGGATCGATAAAAATTGCCGGTGTTTGTGTCATTGCTAGTTCACTCACGGTAATTCCACCTGGTTTTGTCAACACTAAATCGGCAAGCCGATAAAAATCAGCAATTTCTTCAACATAGCCGTAAACAAACAGTTGATTTGGGTATGACTGTGCTAATGTTTGAATTTGTTCATATAATTTCGCATTTTTTCCGGCAATGAAAATCACCTGCAGTTGTGAATTGGCCAATAACGCCTGTAATGTGGGCTCTACATTCGTTACTACTCCAGCTGCTCCGGCAATAAACAAGAGTGTTTGCCGCTGCATATCTAGTCCATATGCTTGATAATTCTTTTCAGCACTCCCCTGCGTTGGTTCAAACATTTCACGAACCGGAATTCCGGTGATGCTAAATTTATCAGGCGTAATTTCAGCTTTCATTTGACCAATTTCTTGCACAATTGTATCGGCGACAAAATAATGATCAATCGCTGGATGAAACCACGAACGATGAGCCGTATAGTCAGTAATCACTTCATATAATGGTTGCGTAATTTTTCCTTGTTGTTTCATTGCCGAAATCACTGGAACTGGGAAGGTAATCACAATTGCATCAGGTTCAAACTCAACAATTCGTTCATACGCTTTTGAACGACCTAATAGGCTACTTAGTTGATTATATAATTTTGATTCCGTTATCCGTTCGGCTGCATCATAGCCAAATTTATACACTTTATGCAACGACGGCTTAAATGATAGTTTGTAAATATCCGTCGTAATTTTCGCGATTTTAGGATATTCATCCGCAATAATATCAAAATGTTCCACAACCGCGCCTGCTTGCTCAAAAGCTTGAACGAGCGTCATTGCAGCTTGGTGATGACCATTTCCATAAGGAGCACTCACAATCATAATTTTTTTCATCGCGACCTACTCCTTTAAATGTGCAAAGCCCGTTTTCGTATATTGAATCCCAGAGATTGTTGAGAGAATAACTGAAACCCATAAACAAAGGACGGCGATTAACATTCCAATCGGGAAAATTGTCAAGTGGAATAAATAGAAGATTAAGGCAATCATTTGCGTGACCGTTTTCCACTTTCCAAGTTGATCCGCTGCCATGACGAGACCGTCTTTCGCCGCCATCATGCGAACTGTTGCAACAACAAACTCACGAACAAGCATTAAAATCACTGGTAATGACCAAATCAAATTTTGTTCAACTAAAACAAGAAAAGCACTAAAAACGAGCACTTTATCGGCAATTGGATCAAGAAATTTACCTAATGCTGTGACTTGATTGTTTTTGCGAGCTAAATAGCCATCAAGCCAATCTGTTAGTGATAAAATCACAAATAAGCCCGCTGCTGCAATTTGAAAACTATTATCCGTTGCTCCAAGCCATGTCATTTCTGGCCCTGGCATATACATCAGTAATAAAAAGACAGGAATAAAAATTATGCGTGTCAAAGTAATTTTGGTTGGTAAATTTAAATTTTTCATAGTTTAGCTCCTTAAAACTCTTTTGATTACTTTCATTTTACTACAAACCGCATTTTTATGCACGATTTGATTAAAAAAGCACTGAAATGATTCAGTGCTTTTAGTTCTTCATTTTTTCACTACTAAATACTTAGTTGATCAATCCAAGCTTCAACATGATTGACAACATCATTGACAAAATCAAAACGTCGCGGATGAAATTGGTCGGTCTGAACTAATTGTAATGCTTGTTGCATTTCACTCACAGTTTGGACAGCTTGAACATAACCTTCTAGCGCCAATTTATCAACCAACTCTGATTGGTGATCATTATTATGTTCTGCGAAGGCATGTTTTCTAGCACAAACAATCACTTGTTTTTCTTGTTGAATCGCCGTTAACATTGTTCCGGCGCCACCATGACAAATCACAATTTCGGCTGCTTGAATCGCCGCTTCAAATTCACTTTGAGTTAAAAATGGTGTCACCTTTACCCAAGGGTGTATACTTTGATAGCGAGTATGTCCCGCTTGAACAACAACTTCTTGATCCCAGGCCAAATTTAGGAGTGCTTCTTCAACAAGATTGACAATTCTTGGAAAAGGGGCATCTTGTGTCCCAAGTAAAACTAAAATCACCGACATTCCTCCCCTAGTAACTGTCCAGCATAGGTTGAGCCTGGATAGTCTTTTTGATTTTCTGGCCATTGGACTAAGAAGTAGTCAGCTTTAGGGTAAACTAACTTACCAGCCCATGACTGCCCAGATACTTTCGCAATTGATTCAAGATAAATAATCTTTTTGCCAAATAATTTCGCCAAATAACAAAGTGGAACGGCCGTATGACTCCCTGTTGTAACAATAACATCAGGGCGAAAGTGGAGTAAATGATACAAAGATAACCACGTATTCCAAGCCAGTTTCAATAAATAAATGAGCTTATTTTGGTAGTACGTCCCATACACTAAATACTTCACTGGACACTTCAAGGTCAAATGTGCGGTTGTCTCTGTTTTTTCCGTTATGACAAGACTATCATATTTAGTAAAAAGGCGTTTTAATTGTAATAATTCACTTAAGTGTCCGCCAGTTGACGCGATGAAAATCACTCGTTTTTTGCGCATTTCACTCTATCTCCTTTTTATTTCGGCCAAATTTTCGCAAATCGTTCACGACCGATCACACGTTTTAATAGCTTACCAAGCCGGCGTCGAAATTGACGATATCCTGATTTTTTGCCTTGCCATGAACTAGCATAATGATGAATCGTATAAGCTTGTGGATTATTCGTACAGAAATATTCATATGGGTATACTGTTACTTGTTCTAATTGTTGCTGCCGATTTTCAAGAACCAACCCTTTCGTCATTAACAACTGTGTGAGTCGTTGATTAATCGTCGCGGTTGCTTCACCACGATCAACAAACGCTTCATTTTCATATGTCGCTAACAATTCTGCAATGATTGGATGTTTTGGTGGTGCAATAATTGTGCCTGTATTTACTCCAGTTAATTCCCATTCATAATACTCAAGTGAAATTACCAAATCTGTTTTCGAGATAAGCGCAGATAAATCGCGGCACATTTCGACATCAGTATCCAAATAAATCCCACCATGTTCATATAAATATTTCAACCGCGCATAATCACTCACAAAAGCAAATTTTCGTTGTTTAAATGCTGCTTTCACATAGTCATTGCTTGTATTAATCTCAAAATTCGCTTCAGTAACTGCGATAATTGGTGTTGTTGGCATCGAATTACGCCACGTTTGGATATACTGCTCAGCTGATTTTGGCAATTCATTCCCACCAAACCAACAATAAATCAATTGTTGACTCATGCTAAGCCTCCACTTCTAACTGGGCAATTGCGGCTAAGAACGCATCACCACGCACCTCAAACGATGGATATTGATCCCAACTTGCACATGCTGGTGATAACAAGATAACTGCCTCATCACTCGCAAAAGCTTCCGCAGCGACTACAGCTTCCTGCATCGTCGTAACTTGTGCCACACTCACATGTAAATCTGCGGCTAATGCTACAAATTTAGGTGCTGTTTCGCCAAAGGTAACAATTGCTTCGACACACTCGCAGTAAGGACGTAAGACACTAAAGTCAACACCTCGGTCAAGTCCCCCAGCTAACCAAACAATTGGTCGTTGGAATGAAGCAAGGGCAGTTTTTGCCGCCTGAATATTTGTCGCTTTCGAATCATTGTAATAAAAATGGTGATTCTTTTTAGTCACAAATTGTAACCGGTGTTTCACACCAGCAAAGGTTTGTAAGACCGTAACAATTGCTGAAGTCGCAATTCCTTGCAATTTCGCCACTGTAATTGCAGCTAACATATTTTCAATGTTATGTTTCCCGGGTAATACAACATCAGCAATAGCAATAATTGCCTCATTTTGGTAGTAGAGCCAACCAGCTTGCAGATATGCACCATTCGTGACTGTTGTTTGTGAAAAAGCAATTTTTTGAGCTTGACACGACTGTACTGCTGCCACAATTTTTTGATCATCAGCATTGTAAACACAATAGTCATTTGACGTCTGATTAGCAAAAATTTTTGCTTTCGCTCCGTGATATTCAGCTAAATCAGTATGGTAATCTAAATGTGCTTCATCAAAGTTCAATAACAAACTAATTTTCGGATGTAAATGTGGCGATGCCATCAACTGAAACGATGATAATTCCGTTACTAGGACATTATCAATTGTCGCCGTCAACACAACCTCGCTCACAACTTCACCGATATTCCCAGCAAATAACGGCTGTTGTCCACCGGCTTGTAAAATCGCATGCAATAACGTTGTCGTCGTTGTTTTCCCATTTGTGCCAGTAATCGCAATCATTGGCGCTTCACTGACTTGGGCAGCAATATCAGTTTCCACAACAATCGGAATCCCTGCTTGTTGCGCTTGAACTAACACCGAGTTTGAATATGGAATACCTGGGTTTTTCACGACTAAATCAATCCCTGCCAAAATTGTTGAAGGGTGTCCTCCATCAACAACAACAATTCCTTTTGCCTCTAACTGTGTTTTATGAACATCATCGGCAGCTAACTGCTTATATTCGTTCACAGTGACTTCAGCTCCTAGTCGATGTAACAATTGTGCCGCAGCAAAACCACTTTTCGCCAAACCAAGTACCAGCACTTTCTTTCCTTCGTATGTTTCAATATATTTCATCTTAATACATCCCTATCCCAACAATAATTCCAATAATTGCACTCATAATACCGACTGCGTAAAAGACTGTAACGACTTTCACTTCGCTCCAACCAGATAATTCAAAATGATGATGAATTGGACTCATTTTAAAGAGACGCTTCCCTTTTGTAATTTTGAAATAACTTACTTGTAACATTACCGATGCCGTTTCAATGACGAAAATTAAGCCAATAATTAATAATACTAGCTCTAATTTCAACATAATCGCCACAGCAGCTAATAATCCACCAAGTGCTAATGATCCCGTATCACCCATAAAGACCTTGGCTGGATTGAAGTTGAAAACAAGGAACCCTAACAAGCTACCAAAAACAGCAAAACAAATGATCGCAACATCAACTCGACCAAAGAATAATGCTAAAAATCCGAAAGCGAAGAAAGCAATCGCCCCCGTACCACCAAGTAAACCATCTAAACCATCCGTTAAATTTGTCGCATTTGAAAAACCAACAAGTAAAAACGTCGTTAATACTGGATAGAAAATCCCTAAATCAATCGTTATAAATCCAAGATTTACAGTTGTTGCCAAACCTGTTTGCATTAAAATCATCGTAAACGCAACTCCGACAGCAATTTGAATCAGTAATTTTTGGAGTGCTGTTAACCCTAAATTTTGTTTAGCCATAATTTTGATATAGTCATCAAAAAAGCCAATTCCCATATAAGCGATAAAGACTGCTAATAATAAATATGCTTGCATTGTTCCGGGAGTAAATACGAGTAAGTACACAATACTTGAAAAAATACTCGCAATCATAAAGAATAATCCACCCATTGTTGGTGTTCCCGCTTTCGTCAAATGCGATTGAGGTCCCTCTTCGCGAATTGACTGACCTGCTTTAATTTTTTGTAAATAAGGGATTCCGTACTTCCCTAAAATAAGTGTCATGACTAACGCCATTAAAACAACGGTTAATTCCATCTTGTTGTTCCTTCTTTCTATTTTAATGATACCATGTCCAATTATACAAGATTTTTAGTAAAAAAAAAACGTTTGCTCTCGCAAATCGTTTTTTTCTCAGTTATTCTAACGACACAGTCAAAGTATCTCCAGATTTTACTGGTGTATTCGGTGGTGTGGATTGAGCTTTCACTGAACCACTTCCTTGAATTTCAATATTCAGATTACTGATTAGCGCTAACGCTTGGACATCACTATATGACCAACCAGTTAAATTTGGCAAATTAAATTCACTACTATTGGTCAGCACAATTATTCGCTCATTTGAACGGACAGTATCACCGGCTGGATGTGACTGATGAATCACAGTTGATCCAGATCCTAGAACAATCGGTTGAATCCCAATTTGATTCAGTTGTGCTGTTGCTTTTTCTAAGTTTTGGTTAATTAGCGACGGCATGATTCCAGATTGCACTTGTAATTCTGGGGCAACTTGTGAACTTGCACCATCATCTGGTTGAACTTGTAAATATTTCAAACTTTTTTCCATAACTGGATTAAAAATTGAAGTTGTTGAGTTAATAAAATCCGATTTCGGTTTATTTACAACTGTGTAGACAATTAGCTCAGGATCATCGGCTGGTGCCATTCCAATAAACGAATACAGATAATTGGCATCACCACTTAAATAACCACCTTCAGGTGCTGGCATTTGTGACGTCCCCGTTTTCCCGGCAATTTCATATCCATCAATTGCAAAACGAGCACCCGTTGCACAATCTTCGTTATAAATAACTTGTTTCATTAAGTCGCGGACTTGCTTCGCAGTTTCCGCACTAATTGGTTCACTCACAACTGTTGGTTCATTTTGTTCAATAATTTCACCAGTTTCATCATCGACAATTTTATCGATAAAATATGGTTTCATCATTTTCCCATCATTGGCTATAGCTAAATGTGATTGTAGCATTTGCATGGCCGTTGCTGTCACCCCTTGACCAAAACCAGCCGTAATGTATTGCGAATCTGAAGTTAGCTCCATAATTCCAGCATTTTCATTTGGCAATCCTACATTTGTTGGTTGGCCAAAGCCAAATTTTTCTAAATACGATTCAAATTGTTCTTGTGTTAAATTACGCGTTAAAATATTGGCAATTGCTGTATTTGATGAGCGACATAATCCTTCATCAAATGTAATTGTTCCCCAACCAACTTTATTATGGTCATAAATTTTAAACCCATCAACTTCAAAATAACCCGACTCTAACGTTGCTTGGCCACTATATGTCCCTTCTTCAATTGCTGCAGCATAGGTTACATCTTTCATAACTGAACCTGGTTCGTATGTTAATTCCGTTAACGGATTCATATATGACTGAATATCACGAACATTTGGATCAAATGACGGCCGACTTCCCATCGCTAAAATTTTACCCGTTTTTGCTTCAGCAACAATCGCCATCGCATATTCGGGCGTATATTTTTCCATCGCTTGATTTAAGGCATCTTCAACAAAGGTTTGAATTGTTAAGTCGAGCGTCAAATAAATATCATCGCCATTCACTGGTGCAACATAAATTTCTTCTGAATTTGGCAATTGCTGACCGTGCGTATTAATCTGTTGTTCGCGATAGCCATTTGTTCCTGATAATTGCTCGTCATATGTTGCTTCTAGTCCCATCATTCCCTCAATTAATTGAGTTTCTTCGTTTTTCAAAGCATACCCTAACGTATGAGCGGCAAACATTCCTTGTGGATAGTGTCGTGTTGAGACAACATCAAACTTTAACCCAGCAATTTCTAGTGCATCAATTTCTTCTTTTTTTGATTGGGATAACCCTTTTCCGTAATGACCAAAATATACTTGAAATGTTTCGGGATCTTCTGGTGTTAATTGTTCGACAAGATAGTCAACTGGTGCTTCTAAAATAGGCGCCAGTTTCGCAGCCGTCCCTTGAACATCATTGATATACAATGGAGCATTCGTTCCAGGCTGCACTTGTTTTTGATCAACAACAGCATACAAATCATACGTATTGATATTTTGAGCAATAACCTCGCCTTTGTGGTCATAAATTTCTCCACGTTCAGCTAAAATTTCTTCACGATAATATCCGCGTTCATCCGCAAAAGCTAGTAAGTCAGTTGCTTCTCCTTTTGTATTGACAACCTTTCCTGTTATCGCAACTTTCGCAAAATTAGCAAAGAGGGCGATAAAAAGAAAAGCGAAAAAAATTTGCCAAAGCAAGAGCATTCGATTCATCCCTTGAGTTTTTGCGGGTTGTTTTTTTGCTTTGTTCATCTTTTATCTCCTTAATTTTCGGCAACTGTCCGAATATTTTGCTGGTTTGGTCCCATTCCAGCCGCATTTGCTTGAGCAATAATTCGGTCATATGTTGTTAATTCACTAATTTTCAACTCGAGTTCCTTATTATCATTTTCTAATTTACGCATCTTTTGCTCAATTTCTAAAATTTGATCATCAATCGCTAATTTTTGAGCTGAAATCGTCAATGAAAAAAAATTAAATAAAATAAACACTAAAATTGTAAACCAAAGGAAAGTTTTCTCCATTTTGGTTAATTGGCCAAAAACATACTGAATACTCACACTTATTCCCCTTTTCCAGTACTTTAAATTTGGACTTCAGCAACTCGTAGTTTTGCTGAGTGCGCACGATTATTTGCAGCTAATTCTTCGGCTGACGAAACAATCGGTTTGCGTGTAATCAGCTTTAATTTGGCTTTTGGTAAATCCGTAGGCATAATTGGCAATAAAATACTTGGTTGTTCGACCGTACTTTCATCTTTAAAGACATGTTTACAAATTCGATCTTCAAGTGAATGGAAAGTAATAACTGCTAATCTCCCACCAACTGCAGTAATCGAAATCGCATCTTTTAACGCATCTTCAAATACGCGTAACTCATCGTTGACCGCAATTCGAATTGCTTGGAAAATTCGTTTTGCTGGATGGCCACCTTTCCGGCGGGCCGGTGCTGGAATTGCCTCCTTAATAATCTCAACTAATTCAAATGTGGTATTAATCGGTGCAACTTCACGTCGTTGTTCGATTTTACGAGCGATTTGTTTTGAAAATTTTTCTTCACCATAGCGAGTGAAAATTCGCATTAAGTCATTGAATTCCCATTCATTAACGACTTCCCATGCACTTACCGGTGCTGTTGGATCCATCCGCATATCTAAACGGGCATCGTAGTTATAACTAAAACCACGTTCTGGCGTATCAAATTGCATTGACGAAACACCAAGGTCAAACAGAATTCCGTCAATTTGTGTTACCCCAAGTTTTGCTAACTCACTTTTCAAGTGTACAAAGTTCGATTGAATAATTGTATAATTGTCACCAATTGCTGATAAACGTTGATGTGCGTGTTCAATGACGGTTGTATCTTGATCAAAGCTATAGAGATGACCACCATCTGTTAACTGCTTTAAAATTTCACTACTATGCCCGGCCGCACCTAGCGTTCCGTCAACATAAACTCCATTTGGTTTAATTGCTAAACCGTCTAAACATTCTTGTAATAAGACACTCTCATGTTTCATTTTTTATTCCTCCAGTGACCATGCTGTTTGGTGCATGATTTTTAAATGCGATTTCACTTAAATATTGTTTCTAATCTTTCTCATTATACCATGTTTCTTTTGAGAATTTGGGTAATTTTCCATAGTTTTCATACAAAAAAAGCCCTTGTCTATGACAAGAGCTTTACAATTACGCTTCGATTACGACGCGTCCTTTGTACTGACCGCAACTGCGGCAAGCACGGTGAGATAATTTCATTTCTCCACAGTTCGGGCAAGCCGCGATTCCAGGAGCTGTTAATTTAAAATGTGTACGACGTTTACGTTTTACTGATTTTGAAGTACGACGAAATGGTACTGCCATGATTCCACCTCCTTACAAATGGGATAATTATTTATTCTGGTTATTTAGTAGTTCTCTTAACTTTGAAAACCGTTCATCTTTTTTTGGCGCGTTTGGATCGATTACTTTCCAACCACTGCCAGATTGAGGGAGTTCATTTTGAGCTAAGTTTTCACAAACAACTCGAGATGGAATTTCTAAAAAGATTAGTTCCCAAACGAGTGCTCGAATATCCACGTCAACACCTTTGATAAAATGGTAATCTCCATATGCTTCTTTCGATGCATATTGATCATACGTCATTGTCTCAACTGTTTCAACTACAAATGGATATGAAACAGATTTTAATGAAACTGCACAAGCCATTTCAAATGTTCCAGAAATCGTTAAATGGAACAAAATTTCTTTGCGGTTTTTGATCATTTCAATTGTTCCTTCAATCGTCACTGGCGAGAGCCCGCGAACGTCATGACGAACAGCTTTAAAATCATCGAAAACTACTTGCTCTGAGAATCTCAATGGTTCTTCCATCGCTAATAGTTTCGTTAAATTCCAGCGCATCACTTATCACCTCAACTTAAAACAAGCATAACCTATTATATAGAGATAATCATTTATTGTCAATCGCTTTAATGGTATATTTAAAGGGAACAGAAAATTTTTTATTGTACGAGGTGTTTTTATGCATGCTATTGGTATTATTGTTGAATATAACCCCCTTCATAACGGCCATCTTTTTCACCTTGAACAAGCGAAACAGCTTCATCCCGAAGCGCTAGTTATCGCGGTGATGAGTGGGAATTTTTTACAACGTGGTGAGCCTGCCTTACTTGACAAATGGACCCGCACACAGCTAACGTTAGCTGCTGGTGTTGATTTAGTCTTTGAGCTTCCTTATGCTCATGCTGTCCAAAAAGCCGATCAATTCGCTCACCATAGCGTCGCAATTTTAAACGAACTGCAAGTCACACACTTAATTTTCGGAAGTGAACTTGGAAATATCGAGCCTTTTGAATTAGCTTGGGAACAATTTCTTGACCAACCAACATTGGACCATCAAATTCGCCCATTAGAACAAACTAAAAATTTATTAGCACTAACAAAAAACCCAGTCTTCGCTTCTCCGAATAACACTCTTGGCTTTTGGTATTTAGCTGCTCAAAAGCGACTCAATTCAGCCATTCACCTGCAAACAATTGCTCGAAAAGCTGCTGCTTACCATGATGAGGCCTTTCATGGTACAATTGCTAGTGCCACGGCTATTCGGCAAGCACTAACAAAAAACTGGGACTACACACCAGTTGTCCCAACCTATACAGCGCAAGCAATCCAATCAGAACAACTAATGGATTGGGAATGTTTGTATCCACAATTACGTCACATTTTACTGACAACACCACTATCGCGAATTGCCCGTTTTGGCCTTGTCAGTGAGGGCCTTGAATCGCGTTTACAGCACGCAGCTACACAACATGATACTTTCGCAAACTTTATCCAAGCAGTCAAAACTAAACGCTATTCACGCACACATTTACAGCGTGTCTGTACGCACATTCTGACACAAACAACACAACAAGAGCTCGATCAAGCTCAAACAGAACACTACTTACGCTTACTTGGAGCTTCCCCGCAAGGATTCGCCTACTTAGGACAATTACGTAACCAGCTTACTTGGCCGATTGTTACGAATTTAAAGCAAAGTCAAAGTTTACTCGCTACCCTTGAACAGCGTGCGACCTTTAGCTATCGCCCAGACTTAGGTGGCTGTGAACAACGACGCAAACCACTGTTAAAACATGAAGTCGGATTTTGAAAGGAGAAATTTGAAAATGAACCAACAAACTATTGCTCAAGCAATTAAAAATATTATTGACCCTGTGACGAAACTCCCATTAATTGAGAGCAAAACTTTACTCGATATTGTTTATCATGATGATAAAGCCGAATTAACATTCGCTTTCGAACGTCAAAACACCCCTGAATTTGCCGCTTTTCAAAAATATTTATTAAAAACTTTGAAAATTGAACTTGGGATTAAAGGGGTTAAAATTCACTACGCAAAACCACAAGAAAAACCAGTGAATCAACCACAACAATTACTCTTTAGCGGACCAAAAACTGCTCGTTACGTGGCAATCGCCTCTGGAAAAGGTGGTGTAGGAAAATCGACAGTTACTGCTGAACTCGCAAAAGCATTACAACTGCTAGGGAAAAAAGTGGCGATTGTTGATGCTGATGTCTATGGTGCTAGTATCGCCAAAATTTTCGGAATTCACGATGGTGGTGTAACAATTGCTGACGGGAAAATTATCCCACCTAAAGCTTCCGACATTGCAATGATTGGGATTGATCTTTTAAACGAAGGAAACACCCCGATTTTATGGCGTGGTCCAATGCTTGGAAAACTTATTAATCAGTTCTTTACTGATGTTGCTTGGGAGCAAGATATCGATTTCATGCTCATTGATTTGCCACCTGGAACTGGTGATGTCCCAATGGCAATTCAACAAATTATTCCACAATCAGAAATGTTGATTGTTACGACGCCGCAAAATGATGCAGCTCACGTAGCGATTCGCGCAGGTTTAGCAGCAACTGAAATGGGACACCCTCTCCTTGGTGTAATCGAAAATATGGCATATTACCAATGCAACGACTGTGGCCAACCTCAATATATTTTCGGACGTTTAGGTGGAACAACAGTTGCTCAAACACTCAATACAACAGTGCTTGCACAAATTCCTTTACAAAATGAAAAAACGGATCTGACTACGCACTTCGCTAGTTTGGCGCAAAAACTGATTCAAGCAAACTAATCAAAAACACCAACTAAATTAGCTTTAGTTGGTGTTTTTTTGCGATTGATGATCTCAGAAATTTTATTTTACTGCTCCTTGGGTAATTCCTTTAATAATATGTTTTTGCATAAAGAAATAAAAAATCATAATTGGAATAATTGCTAAAATTAACCCAGCCATTGCTAACTCCCATTGTTTTGTGAACGCACCAAAGAAGTTATTCATTGCCAATGGAATCGTATTAATCGTTCCACCAACAGTTAAGAATGGCAGTAAGAAATCATTCCAAATCCAAATCGCATTTAAGACCATGACTGTTACCGTAATTGGTTTTAAGATTGGGAAAATAATGTGCCAGAACGTTTGCCATTTTGTACAACCATCAATTTTCGCCGCTTCTTCAATTTCAATTGGAATACTTTTAATAAAACCATGATAAAGGAAGATGCTCATACTCGTTCCAAACCCTAGATACATTATCATTAAACCATAGTGAGTTCCAATCATTTGGAAATTAAGTGCATCAATTTTCAACATTCCCATCCACTTCACGAGTGGTAACATGACTGCTTGGAACGGAATAATCATTGCAGCAACAAAGATATAAAAGACGATCTTACTTGTTTTTGATTGATTGCGAACGAGCATCCACGCTGCTAATGAAGAAAAGACAATAATGAGCGCGACTGAACCAATGGTAATAATCAATGAATTACTGAAAGCTTCGACAATCCCCATCCGTTCCATCGCTTGAATGTAGTTATCCCATGCAAACACTTCAGGTAATCCCGTCGTATTTTCAAAAATTTCACGCCGTGTTTTAAATGAATTGACTAACATTAAATAAAATGGCATTAAGTATAAGACCAACACCGAAATTCCGAGAAATTCAACTGCCCCAGTTTGCCAAGAATAACCATTCAGTGTCTTTAAACGTTTGCGTCCAAGTGTCCGCACATGTTGGTTGAGTGTTTTATTTTTCCACGTTTGTGTTCCTGTTCCTTCAGTTGTTAATTCTAACGTTTCTTCAATTTTTGCCATTACATCTCAACCTCCCGTTTTTTATTAAAGTAAACTTGTACTAACGAAATTGCTGCGACAACAATGAAGAAAATCACAGCTTTTGCTTGCCCAATCCCCATGTTATTCATCACGAAAGCTTCTTTATAAATATTCAAAGCTAACATTTCTGTCGTTTTTGCCGATGCTAATGAGAAGTTAAGATCAAACATTTTAAATGAGTTTGCGAGAGTTAAAAAGAGACTCACTGTCACCGCTGGTGAAACCATTGGTAATGTAATAAAGCGGAACACATTCCATTTTGACGCTCCATCAATCGTACTCGCCTCAATTAAATCCTGAGGGACATTTTCTAAAGCAGCAACATAAATCACCATAATATATCCCGCGTATTGCCATGCCGATACAATCACCATCGCAATTAGTGCTGTATTCCCATTTTGTAGCATCGATGTACCTAAACCTTCAATCCCAGTTAGTGAGCCAAGCGAAGTAAAGACTGAGTTGAATAAAAACTGCCAAATAAACCCAAGAATTAATCCCCCAATTAAGTTTGGCATAAAGAATCCTGTCCGTAAAAAGTTCCGTGATTTTAAATTACGGGTCACCATGTAGGCTAATGCGAACCCAATCACATTAATTGTCACTACGCTTAACGCCGTATAAACTAAAGTCAGTATAAATGAATAATGGAACTGTGAATCACTAAATAGCCCTAAATAATTTTGAATTCCGACAAAATCATAGACTGGATTTGCCCCATTCCAGTTCGTAAAAGTATAATAAATCCCCATTAAAAAGGGAATTCCTACAATTAGTAGTAAAAAAAACAATGCTGGTCCAACAAATGCCCAAAATGTAAGCTTGTCTTTTAATTTCCGTGTCATATACACTTCCTCCTTTTACCATTAAAAAGAGCCAGCCGTTCACTGACTCTTTTGATTGCTTAGTTTAACGGTGTTAATGCTTGAATTTCTTCTAACATTTGTGTTTTATCAATTTCACCCTTAGCTAATTTCGCAAAGATTGGTCCGACTTTTTCCATTGTGAATCCATCAGGGAACATTGTGAACACCCATGGTAATGTTTTGCCTTCATTGTTATACGCTGTTACTGCTTGTGCTAATTGATCATCACTTACAGTTTCAAAGTTTGTGAACGCTGGAATCATATTCATATCTTCAACAAGAGCGCTTTGACCTGTTTCACTTGAAACCATCCAATCTAAGAATGCACGTGCTTCAGCATTTGCACTTGAATCTTTGTTGACACTCCAGTACATTGGCACACCAACTGGGATACTACCACTTACAGTTGTATCTTCA
This sequence comes from Culicoidibacterales bacterium, assembly GCA_051660865.1. Classification (GTDB taxonomy): domain Bacteria; phylum Bacillota_I; class Bacilli_A; order Culicoidibacterales; family ZOR0006; genus ZOR0006. The sequence continues at coordinate 16,096 of JBOFQK010000066.1, forward strand.
TTGATTGCTAATGGTAAAATTCCCATTTCAAAGTCGACACCTAAATCTTGCATATCGCCAGCTGTCCAGTTTCCTTGTTGCATAATTGCTGCTTTTCCTAAAGCAAAGTTTCCAACTTGAGTACTGTAATCAATTGTTTCAAGTGTTGCTCCGCCACTGTAATCAACTAATAATTCAACTAAGTTTGTCCACTCTTGGAATACTTGATTGTTTACGACATCAAATTCGCCCGCGATGTAATCTGTGACAGCTTGATTTGGATCTGCTTGAGCTGCAAATGGAATATTAAATGTGTGGTTTCCTGTTACCCATGTTTCTTTTGTTGTATAAGAAACAACATTATCTAATCCTAACTCAGCTTTTTTACTATCTAATGTTTTAATTGCTGCTTCAAGTTCGCTATACGTATCAATAGCTTCGGCATCAATTCCGGCTTCGGCAAAGATCTCCTTATTGTAAATCAATCCGTATCCTTCCGTTGCGACTGGCATCCCTTGAATTTCACCGTCAACAGTTACTGTGTCTAATGTACCATTCACCGCATTTGCGACCCACGCTTCATTTGATAAATCATCAACTTTATGTGCCCATGTTGCAATATCTCCGGCTCCATTCACCATGAAAATATCTGGCTCAGCAGTTTCCCCTTTAGCAAACTCAGCTTTTAAGGCTGCTCCATAATCAGCTCCCCCACCAACAGATGTAATTTCTACTTTAATCCCAGTTTCAGCTTCATAATCTTTTGCCAATTGTACTAAGGCATCATTAATTTCAACTTTTAATTGAAAAACCTTAATTGTCTTAACTTCTTCTGAACCTGTTGTTCCACCTGTTGTTCCTCCAGTTGCTCCACAACCAACTAATGTTGTGCTGAATAATAGTGCTGCTGCACTCATTCCTAAAAACTTTTTCATAATAACCCTCCAAATTTTTATTAATATTGAAAACCCTTACAATTAATATTTTACTACTTTAAACCCCAAAGAGAATTAATTTTATATGAATTGAACACTTGGTTTTCAACGATCCGCATAGTTACTGTTTTTGTTATCGTTAACAAAAAATTACCAAAATAAAAAAAAGAATGATAACTCCCACTAAAAAATGGATTATCATTCTTTTTTAATTTTCTAACGTAATGTTGCTTGTAATTGTTCAGCTAAAGCAGCTAAAACTTTTTCAGTTGCACTTTGAACAACTTCTGTTTCTAGCGTCTGCTCACTATTGTTAAACGTTAACGAAATGCTGACTGATTTTTTACCAGTTGGCATATGTTCACCTTCATAAACATCAAATACCGCGACATGTGTCACATATTTTCCTGCTGCTGCACGTGCAACTTGAACAAGTTGTTGCGCCAACACCGCTGTATCAACAACAACCGCTAAATCACGCGTCATTGATGGGAATTTTGAAACTGGCTCATAACTGATTCGTTCCATTCCAGCAACAACTGTTGATGAGAGTAGTGATAAATCAACTTCTGCTACATAAATATTCGGATCAACATCAAGTTGTTTCGCTGTTTGCGGATGAATTTGTCCGACCATTCCTAAATATGTATCATTTAAGAAAATATCCGCACTGCGTCCTGGATGTAAATCTTTCATCGTCGAACGTTGATATGAAATTTGAGCCATCACACCATAATTCGTCAATAATGCTTCCACCATTGCTTTAATTGTATAGAAATCAACCGCTTTTGTTTCATGCATTGATGCTTGCCATTGCCCTGCTGCTGCTAACGCAATATGCTCTTTTTCCACTAATGTTGTTTCTTGAGTTTGACCGTAAACACGGCTCACTTCAAATAACGCCACATTTTTTTGCGTTCGCGCTTGATTATAGCCAATCGTTTCAATTAAGCTTGGGACAATTGATTGACGCATAAATGAACGTTCTTCGCTCATTGGCATCATTAATGATACTTCTGCTAATTGACGGTTTTCTGGGACAAAAGTATGGACATATTTTGGTGATGTTAATGAATACGTCACCACTTGTTGTAAACCAATTCCAGCTAACGTCGTTTGTGCTTCACTGCGGAGTGACTGTAATAACGTTGGTTTCACTGGTTGAATTTCAACTGTTGGTAAAATTGCTGGAATTTGATCAAAACCATAAATCCGTCCAATTTCTTCAACAACATCTTCAACAATTTTAATATCACGGCGACGTGTTGGTGCCGTTACCGAGAACGTTTCAGCTTCAACTGTGTACTCAAATCCTAAATTATCTAAAATTGTTTCAATTGCTTCTTGCGTAAAAGCAACGCCAAGTTTATTTGAAATTTGTGAAATTGTTACATCTACTGTCGGGTTCACAATTTCTGTTTGGATATTAGCCATAATATCTTTCGTTGGTGTTGCATTCGCATATAACGCGAGCAATTGCGCTGTTCGTTCGATGGCTTGAATTGTCATTTCAGGATCTAATCCTTTTTCAAAACGTGCACTCGCATCACTACGTAACGCTAAACGGTTTGATGAACGACGAATTGAAGTTGGCGCAAAAATTGCTGATTCTAGTAAAATTGTTGTTGTTGTTTCATCAACTTCACTATTCGCTCCACCCATAATTCCGGCTAAAGCTACGATTTTTTCACCATCTGTGACAACTACATCTTCAGTTGTTAACACTCGTGTTTTTTCATCTAACGTTACTAAAGTTTCACCTTCAGCTGCTTGGCGGACCAGTACATTTGGTGCTGCAAATTTTGCTAAATCAAATGCGTGTAATGGTTGACCAGTTTCTAACATGACATAATTCGTAATATCAACAACGTTATTAATTGGACGAATACCACTAGCAATTAAGCGTGATTGAATAAATTGTGGTGCTGGTCCAACAGTCACATCAGCAACAACTTTCGCTAAATATTGGTAACAATTTTCAGTTTCTAATTCAATTTTTCCAAGTACATCTTGGTTTGAATCAGACCCTGGATACGTTGCAACTGGCTCCATTGGATCAAAACCGTATAAAGCAGCAACTTCATAGGCAACTCCTTGAATACTCATCGCATCTGCCCGGTTTGGTGTCACACTTAGCTCAAGAATTGTATCACGTAAGTGTAAATATTCCATTGCATCTTTACCGATTGGCGCATCTTCAGGTAAAACTTGAATTCCACCTTTAAATTCATCACTGATATATTTCACATCAATTCCTAGTTCTTCTAATGCACAAATCATCCCTTGTGATTCAACGCCACGTAATTTCGCTTTTTTAATTTTAAAGTTCCCAGGTAATACTGCACCAATTTTTGCCACAATAACTTTTTGACCTGCCTCAACGTTAGGTGCTCCACACACAATTTGTAGTAATGTTTCTTCCCCAACATTTACCGTACAAACATTTAACCGATCGGCTTCGGGATGTTGTGTTTTACTTTCAACATAACCTACGACAACATGTTCAAAATTTCCAATTTGCTCAATTCCTTCAACTTCAAGTCCACCACGAACTGACAGTTCATGCGCAAGCTCTTCAGCCTTTGGCAACGCTTCAACATCTAAATAATCTTTCAACCAATTTAATGAAACTAACATTTTCTCACTCCTTAACGCTTGAATTGATTTAAGAATCGAACATCATTTACATAGAAATGACGAATATCTTCAATTCCGTACTTTAACATCGCAATTCGCTCAACACCCATTCCTAAAGCAAATCCACTCACTTCATTGGCATCAAAACCTGTCATTGTTAAGACATTTGGATGAATGAGGCCAGCACCTAAAATTTCGATCCATCCTGTTTGTTTACAAACATTACATCCGGCACCATTACATTTTGCACATGAAACGTCAACTTCAACACTTGGCTCAGTGAACGGGAAAAATGATGGACGTAAGCGGATTTCACGATCAGCACCAAATAAATGGCGAGCTAATGCTTGTAACGTTCCTTTTAAGTTCGCCATCGAAACATTTTTATCAACGATAAATGCTTCAATTTGCATAAATTGATGTGAATGTGTCGCATCATCATCATCACGACGGTAAACTTTACCTGGACAAATTACTTTGATTGGTAATTGCTCTTGGCTTCGAGCTTCAAACGTTCTCGCTTGGACACCAGATGTATGCGTACGTAATAAACGATGTGGATCAACATAGAAACTATCTTGCATATCACGTGCTGGATGATCATGAGGAAGATTCAACATTTCAAAATTATAGAAATCTGTTTCGACCTCTGGGCCTTCAGCAGCTTCGTATCCCATTGAACGGAAAAATGCAGTAATATCATCAACAACTTGTTGTAATGGATGAATTCCTCCCGTTTGAATGTTACGAGCAGGCAAAGTAATATCAATTGTTTCACTTGCTAAACGTTGATTAATTGCCGCTTGTTCCAATTGTGCTAATTGTGCTTCAACCGCCGCAGCAATTTGACTTTTCACTGTATTGACTAATTGGCCAAATGCTTTTCGTGCTTCTGGCTCCATCCCTTTCATCGCTTGCATCGCTTCTTGAATTGGACCTTTTTTCCCTAAATATTTTACCCGGACATCATTTAAACTTTTTAAATCATCGGTTTGTACTTCTACAAGTGCTTGTGCTAATAATTGTTCTAACACTGTTTGTTGTTCGCTCATAATACCCTCCAAAAATAATTTTTTTAATTTTTTCAGTGGTTAGTGGCAATAAAAAAACGCCCCTTGAAAAAATTTCAAGGGACGACTATCAATCGCGGTACCACCCAAGTTTATCGTGTTCTACGATACGCTCTTCGTCCATAACGGGGACAACCGACTTGTTTTTGCACGAAGCCTTACAACAAGCAACTCCAAAGACGAATTCACAATCAGTCAACGAAAGTACTTCCAGCCAAGGTACTTCTCTCTCAACGTTTCCAGATAATTGTTACTACTTCTTTATCATCGTTTTTCTAACCGTAAGTATACTCTTTTTCCCCCTGAGCGTCAAGTTTCATCCAAAAAATTATCTCTCTTTGATCTTGAATTCATAAACAAAAACAGCTAGCGATTATCATTTTTATTTTATAACAATGATAATTTATCATCACTAATTAAAAAATAAGCAAAAATTACTGAACATTTTTATTCCATCTCGGCTATTAATCAACTAAAATAAATGTAATCTTACTTTTGATCAACGCAAGAGTAAGAGGAGATTTTTTTGTTCTTACCCTTGGCAAAAAATGTGAAATATTGTTGTCATTTATCATTTCACTTCTCCAGAAAATTTATGATTTTCTTTCTTTTTTTACAAATACTGATTAACCCGAGCAACGTTGGTGACGCTCGGGTTTTTGCATGAAAAAAGCGCCATTTGGCGCTTTTATTCAGTTAACGATTCATCAATGTATACATCACAATACTCCCAGCAATTGCAACATTTAAACTCTCAGCCTGCTCCATCATTTCGATAAAAACATTCTCATCCGTTAAATCAAGTAATTGTTGATTCACACCTTGGCCTTCATTCCCTAATAACAACGCCCAGCGCTTAGGAATTTCAAATGATTGTAATTCGACAGCTTGCTGTAAACTTGTCCCAATCACCTCTACTCCTTGTTTTTGCAGTTCAGGAATGTAACTTGCTAAGTCTGCTTGCATGACTGGCACATGAAACACTGCCCCTTGCGTTGAACGTAACACTTTTTCATTATATAAGTCGACTGTTCCTTTGCCAAGGACAATTGCTTCGACATTAAAGGCAACTGCACTGCGAATTAACGTACCTAAATTCCCTGGATCTTGAATTGCATCAAGCAATAAAATTCGGTTGACGCGACTCGGTTCAACCGTCACCATTTGACAAATTGCCATAACATCTTGAGGTGAGGGTGTTGCTGACAATTTTTCTAAAATTGCTGGCGTTACTTGATACACTGGTAAGTCTGTTTCAAAAACCTCACGCGTTGTGATAATTATTTGTGCACAATTTGTTTTCATCGCTTCTTCGACTAAATGCTCACCTTCAACCAAAAATTGTTGATTTTGTTGGCGGTATTTTTTTTGTTGGAGCTTTGTCCACTCTTTCACTTTTGGATTATGAACTGATTCAATTATTTGCATAGTTTTCTTGTATGAATCCATTAGCGGTTCATACACTCCTCTCCAATTTTTAAAATCTTGTTACTACTCGTAAACCTAATTCTTTAGCTATCATATGCGCCTGTTCAACTGCTTGATCATAAACTTCTTGATAATGATGGCAATCCGAATTAATCACAACTGGCACATCATAGTCTTTCGCTAATTCCCAAAAGCGATAATGAGGATACGGATAACGCTTTTCATCAGCGAAATCTTGCAGTCCCTTGCGAAGTCCATTGGCATTTAACTCTAATGGGAGCTGTAGATCTTGCGCCGCTTGCAAAATCGCTTTACTCACTTTAATACACGTTTCATCCCAAGCTGGATAACTATTAAACATTACATCTGGATGGGCCACAAAGCCGAAAATTCCCGTCTCCATCGCTTCAATTAACGAGTATGCATATAGCTCTAAATCCCGTGCACGCGTAATTTGAAAACTACTATGCTCTTGATCATCCATATCAATAAAATAGTGTTGGGCTAACAGTAAGTAATCTAACTCGTACTCATTTAAAAGTTGAGCATAATAATCAAGTTGGGCTGGATCATATTCAATTTCTAAGCCAAGTATAATGTCAATTTGTTGCTGATATACTTTAGCAAGTTGCCGAATATGTTCACAATAACTTGCTAAATCAGTAAAACTCATCCGTGAAAATGACCAACGTCCATCTGGAAAAGGAGCGTGATCACTAAAACCAAGTGCTGTTAAACCTTGACTAATCGCTGCTTGGACATACTGTTCATCCTCACCAAAAGCATGTTTACATCGTTTCGTATGGGTATGAAAATTAACTTTTGTCATTAAAATCACCTCTTATTCAGTCAATATTATATCATATTTCTGATTAGAAAACTTCGTCTGAAATTGGTTTTGCTTTGATTTGCCCTTGGGCTGGATAAAACTGTTCGACATGATACATTGGTCGTTCTTTTACCTCGATAAAAATCCTTGCAAGATACTCGCCCAAAATTCCTAAAAAAACTAATTGTATCCCTCCTAAAAATAGCACCACAACCATCAATGATGACCATCCATCTGGATTCGTCGGTTGAATAAACCATTGGGTAATAATGATAATCAAGTAGATAAATGCTGCACTTGAAATCAGCAATCCTAAATTTGTGGCAAAGCGCAAAGGAATCGTTGATGCCGATGTAATACCGTCAATTGCAAGTTGAGTCATATTCAACCAATTATAATGTGTTTTTCCTGCCGATCGTTTCGGACGGACAAATCCTACTTCTGCCGACTTATAGCCAAGTTCTGGCACTAAGATGCGAAAAACGCGATTTTTTTCCGGTAAGCGTTGCAATTCGACAAGAACCTTTCGACTAATTAAACGATAATTCCCCACATTAATGGGAATTTCTACTCGCCCACTCATCGCATTAATAATTTTGTAAAATTGGGCAGCTGTTACTCGCTTCATTAGCGAATCATCGAGTCGTGATTGACGTTTCGCATTGACAACTTCATACCCTTCCTCCCATTTGGCAATAAGTTCAATGATTAATTCTGGGGGATCTTGCAAATCAGCATCCATCACAATAATTGCATCTCCAGTAGCATAATTTAACCCCGCTGCCACTGCCGCTTCATGACCAAAATTCCGTGAGAACGTCACAACTTGTAAATAATTATAGCGTTTTTGATAGGCTAATAAAATTGCTAACGTTTGATCTTTAGAACCATCATTCACAATAATACATTCAAATTGATATTGTGGTAATTGCCCTCTAACTGCTTCAATTGCTTCAAAAAATAAACTAATGACTTCCTCTTCGTTGTACATTGGTATGACCAATGAAATTTTTTTCATCCTTACTTACTCGCTTCCTCTTAATTGAATTGCTAACTCATACATCCCAAATATTAGTCAACTCTTTCATTTAAGCATACCATATTTTCCAACTATTATTTGCTGTTAACAAAAAAACTATGATTCTTTTCATAGCTTTTTTGTTAATTATTTAGTTCCCAAATAAAAAATAACTTTCTAAATAGCGGTACGCCTCACGAATTTTTTGCGGTACTTCACTGATGACATTACCATCTGGCAAGAGTGCATATTCAAAGAATGGCATTCCCATTACCGTTTTCGTATCTTGTAAAAATTGGAAATACGGTGACAACGGCAAGTTTGCTGCTTGGAGTAATGTCGTTGCGACATAATTCGCTCCCAAATAACCAATTTCTTTTTGCTCACTTTGTGCGAGTTGATTAAAATTATCCCAGAAAATAATCGGCGTACTGTATTTCGCTAATGCTTGTTCTAGTGGACTTTGTTGTGCATTATTTAAATACCCAGCCTCAGTTAAAAGTGTCCCCATCGAAGGTAAATGATCACCAAATTGAACAATTACTGTCGGTTCATCAATCGCTGCAAAATAGTCAAGTAAAGTTTGTAACGCTTGATCACTTAAATACGTTGATTGTGCATAGTCTTCTAACATTTCAATACTTGCTTCATCTAAACCAGGTGCGTCAACAATTTCAATTGGCACCTCATCACCAATTGACTTACTATCCCCGCCGTATGGCGCATGATTTTGCATCGAAATTCCAAAAATAAATTGTGGTTTTTCTTCATTTGCTGCTTTATTTGTTTCAAAAGTTTCAATAACTTTAGCGATGAAGTCTGCATCACTAATATATGGACCAACTAAAGTTGGGTCAACAAACGTTGTTTCATCTAAAAAACGTTCAAAGCCTAAACTTTGATGAACATTTTCACGATTCCAAAACCATCCGGTATAACTATGAATCGATGTATTTTGGTAACCATAACTTGCTAGTAATTGCGGTAATGATTGGATTGATTGGTGAATGAGTTGTGTGTAAGGCACCATCCCTTTTGGTAAATCAAAACTCGTATGTCCAGTTAATACATCGTATTCAACATTTGATGTTCCACCACCAAATTGTGAAGAGACAAATTCACCGGTAACCGTCGTTTCAGTTAATGCTCGATACGTTGGCAAAGGATCTTGGTTAAAGGTGACATTCTCAATTTTAGTAACATCCATAAATGATTCATTTAACAGTAAAATGATATTTGGTCGTTGCTCCGGTTGTGGTAAAGCCGCTAAAAACTGTGACTGAGCATCAATAACTTCCTGTGCCTCGGGTGTTAATTCAACACTTGTTAATGCTAGCTTATCGTTAATCCCATAAATAAACGCATTCACAAACCCATTATTTTCATAAAACGTCACTTGATTATACGGTGTATCATCAAAACCTAGTGCTTCAAAAACGTGTGGTTGCAAATAAATCCCCAGTACAAGGGCGATCAGTGCTGCACTACTTAACGTGAACTGGACTAGTTGTTTTGTTAAATTCCATTCACTTTTTTGTTTTTTGCTCAATATTTGACCTAATTTGACTAAAAGGTAAATAACTAACACACTAATGATTACAACATGTCCTGCAATTGTAAAACTCATATCTCCTTGAATTTTCAAAAGTTCATCAATCAGCCCAAAATCCCAAACCGTTAATGGTTTACTATTCATCAAAATCTTATAGTAATTCACGATTGATAAGATGACAAGCGGCACCGTTGTAAGCCAAAGACTCACTTTTAAACGCCGTGTTGCCGTATAAATTACCGTTAATAATAAGAAAATTAAACCGACAGCAGTTCCAAAAATCCCAATATGTGGTACGAGCCAAATAAACGTTTCCGCTAAACTCCCACGGCTCAACCACTCAGTAATTACGACTAAGAAAACTGCATAACCGATTAAAAAGAGGAAAGGTTGTTTCAATAACTTTGTTTTTAATTTCATTTTTTCTCCAACTTATCTTTACAAAATTTTTACATACTTTGTCAGTATAGCATTTTTGATTTAAGTTTCGTTTAATAAGAGATTGTAATTGTGTGATGAAAATCCAGCCGCTTTTTTGTGAGCAAGAAAACAAGCCCGTTGCACTTGGCATTGGGCTTGGGTTTAGTTATTTTCGGGATTGTTTTTTTTCTGATACCACTTCATCGTACCAATCACAGTTATTGCCGTCACTACTGCTGTCGCAGCCGCAATTTTCCAACCTTGACGTTTATCTGAATTCACATAAATCCGAATATACGATCCATGATTCCCACTGACCAATGGTTCATGAAAAATGCTCATCGTTTTAGCTGCTTGACTATTTACTGATTCTGGATATGT
>JBOFQK010000067.1:0-3347 GCA_051660865.1 Culicoidibacterales bacterium
AGACGTGAACGCTTCTCAAGAATTTCACGCCCATCACTTAAGACGATTTTTTTTGGTGGAAAAATTTTATCATACCAATTCATGATTACCCCTCCAATGTTTCAATCGGTTGCCCAGCATAAATTTGATCTAACACCGCTTGTGTTACTTCACTACTTGGACCATCATAGACAACTTCACCAGCGCGGACACCAATCACACGATCTGCATACTCAAGCGCTAAATCAACGTGGTGAATATTGATTAACACTGAAATATTCATTTCTTGATTAATACGACGGAAATCATCCATAACTTGACGTGCTGTGACTGGATCTAATGCAGCAACTGGCTCATCAGCTAAAATAATTTTCGGTTGTTGTGCTAACGTCCGGGCTAATGCAACACGTTGTTGCTGTCCACCTGATAATTGATCAACACGCACATACGCTTTATCTAAAATTCCAACTTTATCTAATGCTTCTAAAGCCGTTACTTTTTGTGCTTCAGGATACGCACCTAGTACTACACGCCAAAATGGTAGGTCAGGAATATTTGAAGTTAAGACGTTACGGATTACGCTTGTTCGTGTTACTAAGTTAAACGATTGGAAGATCATCCCAATTCCACGACGGAACTGGCGTAATGATTTTCCTTTTAACGTGCTCACATCAACACCATCAACACTTAACGTTCCCTCACTAATTTCATGGACACGGTTAATTGTGCGGATTAATGTTGACTTTCCAGCTCCTGAAAGTCCAATAATAGCTACAAATTCACCTTGCTCAATTTCAAGCGATACATTTTTTAATCCTTTAAAGCCGTTTGGATAGACTTTACTTACGTTATCGAACTTAATCATTTTCGTCACTCACTCTTTCATGTGTTTTTTTAAGGAGATATTTTTTTGTTTTTGACAAATAATTGGCTATTTATAGAAAAATAATGGGAAAGTTTCTCAAAACCCCCCCATTATTTTTAGCAATTATTAGTTCGCAGCATTTAATTCTTGAATTAATTTTTGCGCTTCACGCTCATTGTCATAATCTGACGCTGACGCTACTTGGTATCCGTTATGGCTATAAATCGCAATAACTTCTTTTCCTTCTTCAGTGTTCCCAATATTGATGAAGGCATTTTGTAAAGCTGCTTTAAACTCATCAGTCATGATTGATGAAGCAGTACTTACACTTACTGTGTCATTGTAAATTCCTGGTGTAACCCCGATTACGTTTGTTTCATCCCAAATTGACGCTGTGCGTCCAAACTCAGATGTCCACTTTGTTTCATTATCACGACGTACATCTGCATATCCTACAATCACATCAAGTTGTCCTGATGCTAAACGTGCCATTGCACTTCCGTAAGAATCTGCTTGAACGATATTTGATAAATCAGTTAAGCTTTTCCCGTAGTTTTCTTGTAACCATAACGATGGGTAAATGTATCCGGCTGGTGAAGTTGATGACATCATACTCCAGTTTGCTGAATCTAAATCTTCCCACGTTAATTCTTCCCCTGCTTCGACTTTAGCTGCAAGTTCTTGACCTTTTGCAGATGGTCCCGCAATGATTAATGAACGATAGAATGTTACTTGATCTTCTGTTGCTTCAGTTGGTTTATTTGCATTCCAAACAGTTGCATCATCAGACTCAATGCTTAATGCATCACGAGTTGCTGTTAAAATTGGCTCAGCTCCATCATCATACAGTACATATGTTCCACCAGGAATAAATCCGATGTCAACAGTTCCAGCACTTAATGCTTCTCCTACTGCTTCAAAGCTTGTTCCAACAGTAATTTCCACATCATTCACTGTGTACCCTTGGTTCGCAAGTTCCGCAATTAACATTTCTTTTAACGGCTCAGTTGCTGTGATGATTTCTTGTGGTTCTTTCGATGGTACGAAAGCTACCTTTAACGTATCAATTGTGTTACTTCCTTCAGTTGTTGAATCTGTTGATCCACATCCTACAAGTGTACCCGCCATTAATACCATTGCCATAATTAATGTTCCAAATTTTCTCATGATTCCCTCCAAAATTACCTATCATTCATAAATGAATTAAACGAAAACGACTGTTGCTAGACCTTTTCTTGTTCTTATTGTATGTATTTTCTTGTAAAAAAACAATAACTTTTTCTTAAAAAGTCTATTTTTAAGAAACTTTTTTCTTGTAAGCGGTTACTATTTTGCAATTACGTTGAAATTCTCTCCCTTAACAGCTTACTTTAGCACCTAATCTCCTGATTTAGTTAACGGAAATTTGATTTGAGTTGATTAAAATAGTACCGAGAAAGTGGACACTCAAAAAAAGAGTATTCACTTTCTTGGTATTTTTATATACTAAAATTCAGAAACTAAAACTAGGGTGAAATGATGAGTAAACAAGCGAAGTTTTTAAAGCATACTGCTTTGATATTCAAATGATTGCTAAAAAACAGATTGAACAAGCGGGTTATCGCTAGCGACAGCCTACGAAAGAAATGGCTTTCTTGGACACATGAAAGCTGAATTTAATGTAAAGAGCTGTCGTACCTTTCAAGATATTAAACGCGAAGTTGATAGTTAGATTCGTTACTATAATAACTACACATATAAATAGAATCTAAAAAAGATGGCTCCTGCAGAATAGAGAAATCACCTTTTAACTACTTCGTTATTTGTCATATTTGGTTATTTTCAATTATCCTTGATAGAGGATTCAAATTACTCTTTTTAACGTTTTTCTATATGATATTACTCATCTACTTTTTATTTGCTTTCATCCGCATTTTTGATATAATGAAAAAGAAAAGAGCCATGCGACTAACATGACTCCTTAATGCAAGTCGTTTAAAGCGGTAGCAAGTTTAAATATCTTTCCAAAGAAAAACAGCGAAACCGGCTAAAGTTTAACGCTGTTTTTTTCTTTTTGGTTTGAATTTTATCAATAAGTTCAACACTTGATGCTAGACAATCAATTACGAGTTGCAACAGTTGTAAAACGACTTTTGCGATCATAAGTATTGCGATAAACTCAATCATGGGACTCCCTTCTTGGAAGTACACCAAAGAAAAACCATGGGCATCACCTCCACACTTGGAAACTTTGCCACAACAATAAACTTCTTGCAAGCGAAATTGCATCATAGTAGCCGAAATCAAGAAATCGGCTACTAAACGCCAAAAAACCACGAAAATTGAATTTTTCGTGGTTTTTTGTTACTTATTTGTTACCATTAGCCTTGAAACAAAAACATGACAGCTTGTATTTACTAGCTTAAATGCAGATCAAAAGGCAGATTCATTAAACGTGCTTCAGCCTACAAAACTAAGAAAAACACCTACCAAAATTGCGCAATCTTAGTTTGCTATTTTGGCA
>JBOFQK010000068.1:0-2311 GCA_051660865.1 Culicoidibacterales bacterium
CCCTTTTCAACGATTTCACGACTTAAATTTGTCGTTGCATCTAGGTGACTAAATGTCGTCGCTGGTGCTGGATCGGTATAATCATCAGCTGGTACGTATACGGCTTGAATTGATGTAATTGAACCATTTACAGTCGAAGTAATTCGCTCTTGTAATTGTCCCATCTCTGAAGCTAATGTTGGCTGATATCCAACGGCTGATGGTACACGTCCAAGTAAGGCTGAAACTTCTGTTCCTGCTTGCGTAAATCGATAAATATTATCCACGAATAACAAAACATCTTGATGCTCTTGATCACGGAAATATTCCGCCATCGTTAAACCGGTTAAAGCAACACGCATCCGTGCTCCTGGCGGCTCATTCATTTGTCCAAAGACAAGTGCTGTTTTCGCTAAAACTCCTGAGTCTTTCATCTCATGGTATAAATCATTTCCTTCACGCGTCCGTTCACCAACACCGGCAAAGACTGAAATCCCCCCATATTCTTGAGCGATATTATTGATTAACTCCTGAATAAGGACTGTTTTCCCAACACCTGCTCCACCAAAGAGACCAATTTTCCCACCTTTGATATATGGTGCAAGTAAATCAATAACTTTAATTCCGGTTTCTAAAATTTTAGTTTCCGTACTCAGCTCATTAAAGTTTGGTGCTTGCCGATGAATCGCCAATTTTTCAATATCATCACTCAAAGGCGCTCCTTTATCGACTACTTCACCTAAAACGTTAAATAGCCGTCCTAATGTCTGTGGACCAACTGGTGCTTGAATTGGCGCTCCAGTATCGTAAACAACTGTTCCGCGGCGCAAACCATCAACAGCCCCCATAGCAATTGTGCGGACTGTTCGATTTCCTGCATGACCTGCGACTTCAAGCACAAGTCGATGTGGTTCATTGTTATATTCATATTCAGCGATTAAAGCATTGTAAATATCAGGGAGATGCCCTTCTTCAAATTCAACCTCAACTACCGCATCAAGAATTTGTTTAATTTTTCCTTTTGCCATTTTTTTTCGCACCACCTTTTTGTACCTTTGCTCCGGCAACAATTTCTGTTAATTCTTGCGTTATTGCACTTTGACGATACGCATTATAAACAAGCGATAATTTATCAACAATTTCTTTCGCATTGTCGGTTGCATTTCGCATCGCATTTACACGCATCGTATGTTCACATAATTTTGTATTTAATAAGATTGTTTGCATTTCTCCATTCAAGTATAACGGAACCATGCGTGTCACTAAACGATCTGGATCCTCGTCAAAGATGTATGTTGGATGCAACGTATGTCCAGCCTCTTCATTCATAACTTCTCCAGTAATTGGTAACAACATTAATTGTTGGACATCTTGAACCACACGGTTTTTAAAGCGATGATAAATCACTTCGACTTTTCCAACTTTTTGATCTAGGAAGGTTGTGAATGCTTCATTTAATACCGCTTCTAAATCTGCGATTTTAAAATTATCGTGAACATTGATATATTCATTTTCAATTTTAAATCCTTGGCGTCGCATCGCATCATAACCTATTCGACCGAGTACATAGAGTTTGTACTCATCGGGACTTTGATGCCGATCATTGATAATTTGCATCGTTTTTTTGATAACTGCAGAATTATAAGGTCCTGCTAGTCCTCGATCTGAAGAAACCATAATATAAGTCACGGTTTTTTTATCATAATTCGGCTTAAAGAGCTGCAGAATTTTCGAATCAATTTGCGAAGCATTTGAAACTAAACTTCGGAAAATATCCTCACTTAAGTGCGCATAATGTTCTGATGCACGCATCTTGTATTCAAATCCTGAAATCCTTGCTTGTGAGACCATTTGCATTGAGCGTGTAATTTGAGCAGTTTTTTGAATTGAAGCAATTTTATTTTTGATTAAGGCTGCGTGACTTCCCATCGGCTACACCACCTGTTGCGTAAATAATTCTTTAAATTCAGTAATAAACTGCTCTAATTCTTCATCACTTGGCAATTGTTTTGTTTGTTGAATTATTTCAATAATTTTCATCCCTAAACTTGTTGAATCTAATTGTTCATATAATTTCGTTTCAAATTTTTCGATTAATTCGAGTGATAAATTATCTAAATGACCGTGTGTTAACGCATAGAGAATCACAACTTGCTTTTCAGCTGGTAACGTTTTATGCGCACGTTGTTTTAACACTTCGACAACACGTTTTCCACGTTCGAGTTTTTGAATTGTCGCATCATCTAAATCACTACCAAATTGAGCAAAGGCTTCAAGTTCACGGTATGATGATAAATCAATTCGTAACGTTCCTGAAACTTTTTTCATTGCT
>JBOFQK010000069.1:0-1676 GCA_051660865.1 Culicoidibacterales bacterium
TTATTTGTGAAGATGCAAGTACAATGATGCATAAATGGCATGAAGCTGAAATTCAAGCTGATGTTGTCGTACTTGATCCACCACGTAAAGGGTGTGATGAGAAGTTATTGGCAAGCTTAGTCGAATTAGCTCCGAAAAAAATTGTCTATATTGCTTGTGATGTCGCAACCCAAGCACGTGATGCGAAATTTTTAGTCGCAAATGGTTATAAAACAACAGCGGCGTATCCAGTTGATATGTTTGGTCAAACATACCATGTTGAGACGGTAGTATTGATGACAAGAAAATAAAGAAATAGTGTGTAAAACACTGATAAATCAAGGGTTTTTCAAATTTGGATTAGCTAATTTCATTTTGTTGAAAGTACAATTTAAATTTGGAAATACCCTTTTTAATTTGAACAGAAATTTACTATTAATATGTGATATAGGGGTTGAGTTGTTGACTTAGATGTTTTTAGTTAGAGTGTTTGAATTAGATGTAAAAGAAGTTAATGAAATAGGATAGATAGTTATAAAAAACAAGATAAAATTACTTATTAATTGTTACCACAAAGCTGGAAATGGCGTCAAAATATTGACGCCGTTTTGGGTTTGTGATAAAATATTTATACCAAACTGAGTCAATATTTAAAAGGTAAGCAAGTAACATTATACCGTCTATAAATACTTCCAGAAATTGAGTACGATAAAAGTACGAAATTGAAGGAGGTATTTTTTTATGAATGAACAACCAATTATCGTTCCAATTCAACTCGGGACAACTCAGTCAGAACAATCCGCTGTTATAACGGAACCAACTGTAGCTTGCGAACTTGAATTGAACGGCGCAGCTGTGACATTTTATAATGGCATTGATAAACATATTTTACATGCAGTATTAGGAGAACTCGGTCGCCATGCTCGTTAATTTTTCAAATGCCAAACATATCTTTATTGTTTGTGGTCACACAGATATGCGACGTGGTATTGATGGACTCGCAAATATTATTACAGAACAATACAATCTTGATCTTTTTCAAGAAGATGCCATTTTCTTATTTTGCGGTCGACGTCGTGATCGCTATAAAGTCTTGCATTGGGATCGTGATGGATTCGCATTGCTTTACAAGCGAATTGAAGATGGGAATCTTCAATGGCCACGTGATCAGGATGAAGTACGCCAATTATCAGCCCAACAATTACGTTGGCTTCTTGAAGGGTTATCTCTCCAACAACCACGAGCGATTAAAAAGCCAAGAATTGGTACGATTACATAAAAAAAGGTGCGACAATCGCACCTTTTAATTGAATATTATATATATTTATGGTATAATATAATAAATAAACTAACGGAAGCATTGGTGAATAATATGACTGAGATGGAAAAATATTTGATGGAACAGAATAAACAACTCATGAAAAATGTTGACCAACTCACAAGTCAAAATAAATTACTTTTGGAGAAAATTGATCAACTTACAGAACAAATTGCGATTATGAATCAACGGTTCTATGGCCGTCGTAGTGAAAAAATGATCCCTGAAAATCAAACATCACTTTTCGATGATCATCTGACACCTGAGGAATCAACGTTGCTTGCGAAAATCGAAGCTGAATCAACACCTGTAAAAAAGGCGAAAAAACGGACTTCATGAACAAAAGCGGCAACAATTGCCCATTTAGAATCAGAAATCA
>JBOFQK010000070.1:0-5247 GCA_051660865.1 Culicoidibacterales bacterium
CCGAGTGTGGAAGAAGAAACATCAAGTGTGGACGCAACCCCAAGTGTCGAGGAAACCCCAAGTGTCGAAGTAACTCCAAGTGCGACAACTGAACAAAAGAATGCTTTGAAAACAGCGGAAAATTATTTAAAGTTCACAGCGATGTCAAAAGGCGGGTTATATGATCAGTTGATTTATGAACAGTATACAGCAGAGCAAGCACAATATGCTGTCGATACAATTCAAACTGATTGGAATGAACAAGCGCTGAAATGTGCGCAAAATTATCAAAAAATTATGCCAATGTCAACGGGTGGGTTATATGATCAACTAATTTATGAACAATTTACAGCAGAGCAAGCGCAGTATGCAATTGATCATTTAGCAACAACTGAATCAGCAAGCGGTGGTTCAAGTCAAAATGACGCAGTCCTTAAAACAGCAGAAAATTATTTAAAGTTCACAGCAATGTCAAAAGGTGGGTTATATGATCAATTGATCTACGAACAATATACAGCAGAACAAGCACAATATGCTGTCGATACAATTCAAACTGATTGGAATGAACAAGCGCTGAAATGTGCGCAAAATTATCAAAAAATTATGCCAATGTCAATGGGTGAATTATATGATCAGTTGATTTATGAACAATTTACAGCAGAGCAAGCACAGTATGCAATTGATCATTTAGAATAATCGAAAGAAAAGAGAAAACGATGAACAAAATAACAACAATTATCAAAACACTTATGTGGGTGACGGTGATGGCCTTCATTTTAACTGGATGTGGTATCCAAAGTCCGACAGCGGTGGTTGAAGCGAGTTTTAAAGAGATCAGTAAAGGAACAAATGGAGAATTAGCCAAGTATTTTATTGAGTCACTTTCAGCAGTAGAAGCTGATCCAACAACTGAAACGACGCAATACAGTGATGCCCAAAAGCAAACGCAAACCTTATTTTTTTCACAATTTCAAGGACAAGTATTGTCAGAAACAATTGATGGTGAAACAGCGAGCGTTGCTGTCGAAGTAAACAGTTTAAATATGGCAGAAATTATCCTTGCTTCGATGGGAGCGGCAATGGGAGCAGCATTTAGTGGTAGCGAGCTGACTGATGAAGTGGTTGAGCAACTTATCCTCGAACAATTCGAAACTGCCCAAGTCCAAACACGAACAGGGAATATTGCACTCGAAAAAATTGATGGTCAATGGAAAATTGATACAGCAAGTGAAGACTTTGCGACTTTAATCTTCGGTGAAATTAATTTTGATAAATAATCAAGCTAAACAGGCGGTTTCGAAAGAAACCGCCTGTTTTTCGTTAGCAGATAAGTAATCAATTTTCACAATTTAATGGTATGGATTACTAGCTACTATTACTGAAGAAATCAATCGCTAAATCAAAAGAAGTAACTATTTAATCAAAATTAGGATGATAGATAAAAAAGGATGTTAGAGCATTTTTAGTGCTTAACATCCTTTTCAGTGATTAGTTATTGTTCATTAGAAGAAATTTTGTGGATCAACGGTATACTGTTGGCGTTCTTCACGACCAGCTGGCATGTAGTTAATTCCTGATAAGATTTCGATATGTAAGTGGGCGCCAAATGAATTTCCGGTATTACCGACGGTTCCGATATTTTGACCACCAGCTACGCTTTGACCGGCACTCACACTAATACTATCTAAATGGCCATAAATTGAAACCATTGGTGTTCCATTCACGAGATGGGAAATGACAACCATGTTTCCATAACCACCGTTATCACCATAGCTTGCTTGAAGAACAACACCATCAGTAATCGAAACGACAGGTGTTCCTGTTGCGGCGCCAATATCTGTTCCCAAGTGTGGACGTTCTGCTGTATATGGGTATTCGACTGACATATATCCAAGCGTCACAACCCCACTCGTTGGGCGATAGAAGCCGCTTGTTTGTGGGAGTTCTGGAGTTGTTTCAGGAGTAACTTCAGGAGAGACTTCTGGTGTTACTGCAACCTCAGGCGTGATTGTCGTTGACGGTGTTGCTTCAACAACGGCTGTAGCAACTGGGACATAATTTTTAAGAATTTCTAGTTGCGCTTGCACATCCGCTTCACTTAAAGCGAGGGAATCAACATCACCTTGAGCACCAAGAATTGACTGGGCTAAAGTTTGACGATCGGCTTGCAATGTAGCTAAAACACTCGCATATTCGACTTGACGGCTTTCAGCATCTGCTTGTAATTGTTCCGTTTCAGTTTTGCTAGATTCAATCGTTACTTTATTTGCTTCGATTGTAGCTTTGTCTGCTTGAATTTGCGTCATCAATTCATTATCATACGCAGTTAATTGATTAATTGATTCAATTCGTGAAAAGAGATCAACGAGCGATTCTGAGTTGACGATAAAATCTAAAAATGGATTGGTCTTTGTGCGAATTTGCATATCGACTAAGCGCGAACGTAATAAATTTTCTTTTTCGGTAATTGCTGCTTCTAATTCAGTAATTTGACTTTCTAACTGGGTAATTTGAGCACTTAAGCTGTCAATTGTTGTTTGATATAAATCAATTTCAGTTTGCATACTGTTCAGTAACGCTTGGGTTTCCTCAATCCGTTTTTGTGTTGACATCAAATTTGCTTGTGATTGCGATAAATTTTGTTGAGCAACTTGGTTATCAATTTGTAATTGCTCAAGTTGGGTTTGACACGCTTCCACGCTATCGCAGGCATAGGTAGTAAGGACACTTGTGGGTAAAAGTGGGGAAATAAGAGTAGCAAGTGTCAGAATTGCCGTCGCTTTCGCGACATATTTTTTGAATGTATTTGGCATTGGATTCTCCTTTAATATGAGTGTTCAATGTACGGTTTTTCGAAGTGAATACATTGATTATAGCACTTTAAAGATTAAAAAGAATTATTTTTTTATTGAGTAAATGAGTTTGTTCGGGATTGGAGAATAAGTCAATATCAGTGTACAGGAAGTGGGAAAGCATGCTATATTAGTAATATCAAAAAATATGAGGAGGAGTAGTTATGAAACATCAAGGAACACAACAATTAACAACCGAGCGCTTAATTTTACGCGCGTTACGTGTCAGTGATGCTCAAGCAATGTATGATCATTGGGCACATAGTAGTGAGGTGACAAAATTTTTGACGTGGCCACCACATCAAAATGTCGAAGCGACACAGACGTTGTTAACAACGTGGGAACGGCAATATCAGCAACCTGATTTTTATCAATGGGGAATTGTGTTAAAGGTGAATGGTGATCAACCGATTGGAACGATTAGCGTTGTTTCTTTGGATGAGCGCATTGGCAAAATGGAAATCGGTTATTGCCTTAGTGAAACGTTTTGGGGACAAGGTATTATGAGTGAAGCATTAGTTGCTGTTGTAGCGTTTTTATTTAATACGGTCGGTGTGAATCGCTTAGAATCACGCCATGATCCAAATAATCCAGGTTCGGGCGCAGTTTTAAAAAAAGCTGGCTTTTTGTACGAAGGCACACGACGAGCAGCTGATTGGAACAATCAAGGTGTCTGTGATACGTGCTTGTATGGGCTACTGTCAACAGACATGAGTTAAATAAAAAAGCTGCGAAAAAATTCGCGGCTTTTTTATATGAATTAGGCGTACAAAGCAATGCTTTTAGCATAGGTTTGTACGCCTAATTTCCTTGACTGGATGTTTGATTTCTTGGTTAAAGATGTTACTCACTGTCAATTTTAAAAGCAGGTAAAGTTACATTGAACGTTGTTCCACGAGGGTAATGCGGTTTGAGACTAATTGTCCCTTGGTGACAACTGATGATTTGTTTAACGGTTGCTAAACCTAAGCCGGCACCACCTTTTTGGCGCGAACGCGATTGTTCAACACGATAAAAAGGCTCAAAAATTAAGTCGTAAGCTGATTGGGGAATACCAATACCGGTATCACTAATTTGAATTTCGTGGTAGTCGGTGTGGGCTTTGAGGGTAATTGTAATTGCACCATTGGGTACATTGTATTTAATTGCATTTTCAATCAAATTGTAACAAGCTTGGTACATGAGTTGTTCATTCCCCATAATGTAAAGTTCGTGATCACCAATGATGTGACAACTGATGACATTATTTGCAGCAATGATACGAAGTTCATCAACAATCTCAACGATCAGCCCACGTAATTCAACTGGATCATCACAATCAAGTGCATCGATTTGACTTAATTCTAAAATACTTGCGACAACTTGTGATAAACGATCAATATTTGTACCTAATGTGCTTAAAAATTGATCTGATTCAGCCAGACTATGGTCATGGCGTTTTTGGAAAACCTCAACTTTCGTCTTTAAAATTGCTAATGGGGTGCGTAATTCATGCGCGGCATTGAGCGAGAAACGTTGTTGCCGTGCAAAAGCGGCACCGAGCTCGGATGAGAGTTGATTTAATGACGCATTTAATTGAGCAACTTCATGATAGGTTGTAGGGATTTCAACAGTTTGATTGAGGTTATGGACAGTTCGCGCTTGAATGAGCTCGTTTAACTGCGCGAGTGGGCGTAATGCTCGACCGCAAATATAGTAGGTTAATAAGCTCCCACTGCCAATAATCAGGAACATAAAGGTAATACTTTGTAAGGAAAAAACATTTTTGGCAGCAAGGAACGTAGCGGTAGCCGGTATTTGATCACTAGCAAATTGAGCAAAGGTTAGTTCAGTGGCGCTTGTGGCTGGTGTGAGCGGAATTGTTTGAATCACATCTGCCATTTGATAGGCGGAAATATTAAGTAATAGCGTTAAGCACAGGCAGGCAATACTTAAAGCGATAGTATTAAATAAGGTAATGCGTAAGCGGAGTGATTTTACTTTTTTCATCGTGTTACCTCTGCTGAAAGCCAATAGCCTTCGCCAATTTTGGTCACAAGCGGATCATATCCGAGTGCAAGTTTCAATTTTTTGCGTAAGGAAGCAATATGCACACGAACGGCATTACTAAAAAGATTAACATCAGCATTCCAAACGTGCTCCATGAGCTCTTCTTGGCTCACAACTTTATGTTGATTAAGTAATAAATATTCTAGCAACGCTACTTCTTTTTTCGTCAATTTTAGTTGTTCATCGTTGACAGTGACAGTTCGCTTAATACTATCAAAGTGAATTGGGCCACATGTGAGTAATGGTTGGATTTGTGTAAATGAGCGACGGAGTAGGTTGCGGATACGTGCTTCAAGTTCCAAAAAAGCAAAGGGCTTAATTAAATAATCATTGGCACCACTATCTAATCCAAGGACGCGATCATCAA
>JBOFQK010000071.1:0-1712 GCA_051660865.1 Culicoidibacterales bacterium
TTTATTAACGAAAGTACACCGGTTTTTACCAATTGGTGTGGCTTTGATTAGCGTGTTTTTGATGACACTGATGACGGGAAATATTGGTTTAATTGTGATTGGTGCGATTGGTGCAGGAATTGGGATGAAGTTAAATAGTAATGCGGTTGAATTTTTGTTAGTCAATCAGACTGATCCCCATTATTTAGCGCGTGTTGGGGCGATTTTCAGCACCTTTGGTCAAGCTTCAAGTGTGATCTCAATTCCGCTCGTAACGTATTTTCTAACTGTTGGCGATTACCGGACGTATTGTCTCTTTGCTACCATTATTTTTGGACTTGTCGTGATTGCCTATCTGTTGTTGCAACGCCAACAATTCTTTGGCAGTGAGGAAATCGAAAGTGCATAATGAGGAAAACGTCCATTAAGCTTAAATTGTGATAAATATTGAATAAAAGTGAGAATGAAAAATGAAGAACAATGTTAATTTAATCGTAGCAGCTCAATAAACACAAGAATCATCAGGAAGTGATCGAAAAGCTCCATCCATGGCTGCTTCGTATCGGGTGTACTAATATGGAGAGTGCGACAGTATTTATTCTTGCCAAAATTATGGAAATATTAGCTGTGATGATTGGGATTCCGCTGACAATTTGTGTATTACTAGCCCTGATTTTAATTCCTTTAAAATTGCTAGATGAAGTGTTAGCTTTTCATATCGAGTTGAAAGTGAAACGAATGATTGTTGGAGTTTTCTTCACGTTGGCATTGATCATGGTAGTATTACACAAATTGCTCATTGGGGGCCTGTTTTAATAATTATTTTTGAGAAAGCACGAATAATGACGTGCTTTTTTTGTTGTCTTTCACATCAAATGGTTGAATTTTAATGATAAACAGCGTAGAATGAAAGTGCTTTTTTTTTAAAAGGTGGCTATTGTGAAAGGTTGGGGTAACAATGGAAATAGTAGTACAAACCGAGAAATTAACGAAAATGTATGGCAAACAACGTGGGATTAGTGATGTCGATTTAACGATTTATCAAGGGGAAATTTTTGGGTTTATCGGACCCAATGGCGCGGGAAAATCGACGACGATTCGGACATTGCTCTCGCTGATTTATCCGACGTCAGGGAGTGCGAAAATTTTCGGACTCGATACGATTGAGGGGCACGAAGCAATTTTACAGCAAGTTGGCTATTTACCAGCTGAAGTTTTTTACTATGATCATATGAAAGTCAAAGATTTACTCAAGTATGCGGCAAGTTTTTATCATCAAGATTGCTCAAAGCGGATAAATGAGTTAGCAAATCGCCTTGATCTTGATTTAAATCGTAAAATTGCGGACTTATCGCTTGGAAATAAAAAGAAAGTTGGAATTATTCAAGGGTTATTGCACGAACCAGAATTAATTATTTTGGATGAGCCGACAAGTGGGCTTGATCCGTTGATGCAAAATACGTTTTTTGAGATTATTCGTGAAGAGCAACAACGCGGAGCGACGGTGTTCTTTTCTTCGCATATTTTGAGTGAGGTCCAAAAGTTATGTGATCGGGTCGCGATTATTAAAGATGGCCGCATTATTAAAATTGAAACGATGGCTGATCTCGCGCAAACGACGTATAAACACGTTGAGCTTGAGCTAGAAACGAGTGAGCCTGTCGAATTTGCCAAGCTTGAAGTGACAAACTTTGAAGTGACGGGGACAAAAGTCAGTTTTCTGTTCAATGGTG
>JBOFQK010000072.1:0-4054 GCA_051660865.1 Culicoidibacterales bacterium
GGTGATGAAACCCACGTGATGCAATCAGTTATGAGTAATTCAAGTGTTGGTGCCAAATCAACAGTAGGACCATTTGCTCACTTACGCCAAGAAACAGCTTGTGGTGATCATGTTCGGATTGGAAACTTTGTGGAAATGAAGAAAACAAGCTTTGCTAACAATGCGAAAGCATCACACTTATCATACTTAGGTGATAGTGAAGTTTGTGAAAATGTTAACATTGGTTGTGGTGTTGTGACTGTTAATTATGATGGTCATAATAAAAACAAAACAACGATTGAAGCGAATGCATTTATTGGATGTAATGCCAATTTAATTGCACCAGTGACAATTGGTGAGGGTGTTTATGTCGCTGCGGGATCAACAGTTACAAAGGATGTGCCAGCAGATGCGTTAGCAATTGCGCGTGCACGCCAAGAAAACAAAGCGGGATATGCGAAACAATTACGTGAACGTTTCGTAGCTAAAAAGTAGGAACAAGTAAATATTTGAAGAACAATGAGTGACATACGGAGGAATTTTAATTATGGCGAGTAAATTACAAATTTTTAGTCTTTCAGCAAATCGTGAATTAGCAGCAGAAATTGCTGAAGCAGCAGGTGTAGAATTAGGGAAATGTAAAGTATCTCATTTTGCCGATGGTGAAATTGGAATTGATATTCAAGAAACAGTACGTGGAAACCACTGCTATATCATTCAACCAACATGTAATCCAGTCAATGAACATTTGATGGAACTACTCATTATGATTGATGCATTAAAACGTGCTTCAGCGAAAACAATTAATGTTGTGATGCCATACTATGGTTATGCACGTCAAGATCGTAAAGCGGGTGCGCGTCAGCCAATTACAGCGAAATTAGTTGCGAATTTAATTCAAGCAGCTGGTGCAACACGTGTGTTAACAATGGATTTACATGCAACACAAATTCAAGGGTTCTTCGATATTCCAATTGATGATTTCCGTGCAATGCCAATTATTGCTGAATATTTTGAAAATCTACATTTAGATAACATTGTTGTTGTTTCACCAGATCATGGTGGAGCGACACGTGCGCGTAAATTAGCGGAGCAATTAAATGTCCCAATGGCAATTATTGATAAGCGTCGTCCAAAACCGAACGTTTCAGAAGTAATGGGAATTATTGGTGATGTTAACGGGAAAACAGCTGTTATTATTGATGATATGATTGATACAGCTGGAACAATCTGTAATGCTGTTGATGCGTTACTTGAAAATGGAGCGGTTGAAGTGTATACATCGTGTACACATGCTGTCCTTTCAGGTGCAGCCTTTGAGCGTATTGAAGCAAGTCCAATGAAAGCATTAGTAACAACAAATACGATTCCATTCCCTGAAGGAAAACACCTTGATAAGATTATTCAATTATCAGTTGGAAACCTACTTGGAACAGCAATTCGCCACGTATATAAAGACGAACCAGTCAGCGTAATCTTCGATATGTACAATAAATAAAAACATGCACAAAAGACGCCAATAAAAAGGCGTCTTTTTGTTGTCGAGTCTGTGTTATAATAAATGCACAGAAAATCACTTGAGTGGAGGAAAAAAGATGAAGTTAATTATCGGTCTAGGAAATCCTGGGAAAGAATATGCACAAACACGTCACAATATTGGATTTATGGCAGTTGATGCGCTTGCCAAAGAATGGAATATCGAGATGAATCGTGAAAAATTTAAAGGTATATATGGTATGGGAACGGTTCAAGGTGAGAAAGTATATTTATTGAAACCACTTACGTTTATGAACCTTTCAGGCGAATGTGTCCGCCCATTTATGGATTATTTTGGGATTGAAGATGATGAAATTATTGTTTGTTATGATGATATGGATACTGAACTTGGAAAAATGCGACTTCGTGCCAAAGGTGGTCATGGAGGTCATAACGGGATGAAATCATTAATCCAACATTTAGGGACGAATGTTTTTCCGAGAGTACGGATGGGAATTGGAAAGCCACAACAAGAATCAGTTGTTAATTATGTACTCGGACGTTTCCGTGCTGAAGAAGTTACTCTCGTTGACCAAAGTGTTAAGCAAACAGTTGCAGCGAGTGATTATAGTTTAAAACAAAGTTTTGAAAATGTAATGAATCGTTTTAATGGTTCGGTGTAAAACAAGAGAGGAGTAAATCCATGCCACAATTGACAGAATTTTTAGCCCAACAACTGAATTTGGAACCGATGTGCTTTGCCAGCCAACGGTTTTTTGGTGTTTATCCATTAGCGCAACGTCTGATTATTGAAACGTATGCGCAACAACAACCAGTGATTATTGTTGCTCCAACCCAGTATCAAGCGCAAAAAATTTATGAACGTCTCGATAGCCAACAAGCGTATTTATTTGCAGCCGATGAGTTTATCACAGCCCAAGTTATGGCCGCGAGTAAAGACTTACTTGTGCAACGTTTATTGACGTTGCATGCGATTCAACAGACGACACGACCAATTGTGGTCACTCACACCTCGGGGATTTGTAAACCGATTATTGCTAAGGCGCAATGGCAAACGATGGCGTGTACGTTGGCAGTAGGACAAACGTATGATTTCCATACATTTTTAGCTAAACTGGTGACACTAGGATATACACGTGAAAGTATTGTCGAAGAAATCGGTACGTTTTCAGTCCGCGGTGGGATTGTCGATATTTTTCCAATTCATGAAGAGTATCCAGTTCGAATTGAATTTTTTGATGATGAAATTGAAAGTATTCGGCAGTTTGATACCCAAACACAACGAACTGTTACAATTGTTGAAACATGTGAATTAATTCCAGCAGTGGAGACAAGCACAACGCAAGGGACAATTCTTGATTATTTAGCTGAACCGCAAATTATTCTTGTCGAAGAAATGAAGGTCCAAGCAAACTATGAACATATGCTTGAAGATGCGAAAAACTTGGTCGAACAAGAAATTACTGTTGAGCAATTATTTGTTGACTTAGCTACACAAATTGGTAATGACTATGTATGTTTGACAAAAGAAGGCAAAAATGTAGATGAAGCTGGTGTTGATTTGGAGAGTCGAGAACTCGAGTATCTGGAAGTGATCAAGCAAGATGATTTTGAAAATACACTTGATACATGGTTAGCCCAAGACTATACTGTTGTCATCACAATTGGGGATAAAAGTGAACGGCACCAATTTGATCATTTAAATTATCAATATGTCACGAAAGCTGAGCCAATTAAATCTGCTCAGCTAAACGTAATAGTAGCTGAAAATGATGCGAGTGAAGAATATGTAAAGCAAAAACTAGTTGTCCTAAGTGAGCAGCATATTAGCCGACAATTGCATAAACGCCGGTTACGTAATCGAGACGCGTACATGCGCAAAGCCCAACACCTACATTCGCTTGAAGATATTCATCAAGGTGATTATGTTGTTCATGAACAACATGGGATTGGTCGCTATTTGGGAATTGAAACATTGACAAGCCAAGGTGGCACCCAAGATTATCTCTATATTGAATACCAACAAAATGGGAAGTTATATATTCCAGTTGATAAAATTCATTACATCCAAAAATATGTCGGAAGTGAAGGGTATAAACCAAAGCTGCATAAATTAGGTGGAAATGATTTTACGAAAGCGAAGAAAAAGGTTGAAAAAAATGTTCAGGCAATTGCGGAAAATTTAATCACTCTTTATGCACAGCGGGAAAGTCGACCTGGCTATGCATTTGCGCGGGACACTGATCAGCAAATGACTTTTGAACAAACATTCCCCTATATTGAGACAGCGGATCAGTTACGAGCAACGCAAGAAATTAAAGCTGATATGGAGCAAGCACGGCCGATGGATCGCTTACTTTGTGGTGATGTTGGTTTTGGTAAAACCGAAGTTGCTTTTCGAGCAGTATTTAAAGCCTTGATTGAAGGGAAGCAAGTCGTGATGCTAGCACCAACGACGATTTTAGCGAAACAACACTATGAAAGTGCCTGTGAACGTTTTAAAGACACACCATTTACAATTGCGATGATGAGTCGTTTTGTCACGCCAAAGCAACAAGAAAAAACTCGGCAATTACTT
>JBOFQK010000073.1:0-1458 GCA_051660865.1 Culicoidibacterales bacterium
AAACGACGGAACGCTTATCATATGGGGTTATGCCCCGAAATGGGGCAGCGGAAATTGCGCTGACACCAAACTTAGCCCGTAAATTTTCAGCGACGATTGAAACGTTAATCGGTCAAACGGTAAGTTTAACGTATGCCGGCCAAACGTATTCATTAACGATTAGTGGGATTTACAATGCTTCAAGCAACGATTTTATCGTCAGTAGTGATGTTGAACAACAATGGTATAAAGCAGTGAATAATCAACCAGTCTATGCGTTGAGTTATGATGTGAAAAGTTTTACCGATGTTGTCCCAGTAAGTGAAGCGTTAGCAAATCAAGGCTTAGTTGTGGAAACCGCGGCGAATGAAGTGGCTATGTTACAGCAAACATTTGATAATTTGCGAGTAGTGTTTCTCACGGTGGCAAGTGTGATTATCGGTGTTGGTGTTAGTTTAGTAGGAATTGTGAGTGTGAAGCTACAGCAAGCACGTAGTAGTGAATTTGACTTACTCGCCGCATTAGGCTTTACAACGGCCAATTTGAAAACAATGGCGTTATTAGAATTTAGTGGGGTGGTTAGCTTAGCCGGAGTTGGTGTGTGTGGCTTAGCGGGAATGATTACGATTGTGCAACCATTTAGCCTGACGTTTACTCTCAGTCAAATTGGCGTGGCAATCGTTAGTCTTATCGCCATCAGTCTAAGTTTTCGCATTGGCTTCAATGCACTGGCTTTCAACACTAAAAAGTAAGCTAAAAGGATAAAAATTTTACCAAGTTGCGATGCGAATAGGACTCGAACAAAAATTGCCAGCTTAATATCATGAAAATGCTAGTATCCTAGCGTCGGTTGGTGAATGGCAGGAACAGTCACAGAACGTTAAAACTTTAGCAGAAAGCTTTTGATGTCAGTGGGGAAAGCTAGGGGAAAATCTCTTTAAATATGCGTGCCAATGTTATACTTTGTAGTTTGAGGAGATTCAGTTTCTCGATGCGGTGAGTGGAATCTGAACTTCAGCTTGCTTTCGGTTAGGCATTGACGTATGATAGGCGAAATCGATAAGTGAAAGGACGATGGGGAAATGTCTAAGTATCATTTTATCAAAGAATATTCAGTAGCTGATTATGAGGCGATTAGTCAGCAATCTTTACAAGCAGCCCGAGCAATGCTTCAAGTACAATGGCCAATTCATTCCCAAAAAGCAGGGGTTATCCTTCAAAGCACACAAGTAAACGGTGATTTTGTGCCAACACACTTAAAATTAATGAAAGCACAAAAAACCTTACCATTCAAAGCCGCCGATATCTTTGCCTATTTGACATCACCGGAAGGTTTTGCGATCCTTGATCCGGTCAGCAATCCAGCCAATCACTATCAACAGCCACTGTTTAAAAGTCAAGCACACGGGCAACAACACTATGAAATTACGTCTACGCAGATGCAATTAGGATTAATGAAACGCGAATTTCTCGTCTTAA
>JBOFQK010000074.1:0-1034 GCA_051660865.1 Culicoidibacterales bacterium
AAAACTAATCTTTGTGTATTCAATGCTGGTAAATAGAATAATTGTGATTTAAATGCATCCATAACATTTCGGCAAACTAATCACGATTCATCGCTATTTCCGGCGCTGAAGATGTAAAGCAAACTAAAATCGTTTCAGGCAGCCAGAAGTTAATGGGAACGCTGCGATGAGTTTTGTGAAAGCTGAAATAATAGTTTTGTTTTAGTTTGCAACAAAGATGGTGCCAGTGCGATAAGTCGTGTGAAAAACACGTATCATAGTCAAGAGTGAAGCGCTAAAATGTGTCGCCAATAAGTAATAGCAATATATTGATAGTCTAATCCGGTTTAGAGTGGCAGCGTGGACAGAATTACGTCGCAATCTTGTTTAATAAATCTTAATTGATTTAATATTTTTCTACATGAGATACAAACAACCAATATGGTATAATCTAATTTCAATAATTATAATACTAAACAATAAGAAAGCGAAAGGAATGGACATGAGGCAGCAAGTTTATAAAATAATGACGATAATTAGTGTGTGTTGCGTGATGCTCTTCATGTCGATTCCACTCCAAGCAAAGGCAATCCCAGTTGAAAAGCGCGTCGTGAAAGTTGGATTTTACGAATATATGCCCTATTATTACTGGGATGAAAAAGGCAATCCGCAAGGGTACTACCATGAGTTTTTAGTGATTCTTGCTGAAAAGTTAGATTTTAAATATGAATATGTCAAAGTTGATCCGCCAAACATCATGAAACAATTAGAAGATGGCGAGCTTGATTTAGCCTTTGGAGCAATTCATACAAAAAAACGGGCCGAAACTTTTGTATACAGTGATCATTATTTATTACTTGAAAATCATTCAATTTATGTGCAAGAACAAGTAGTTTATGAGGATATCGAAAGTTTAAGTGGCAAAAAAGTCGGCTATTTAAGCGAAGAAACACATCATACGATTTTCGCCGATCAAATTAAGATGCTTGAAGTACATGTTAATTTGCAGCCAATTCAATCATACGAAGAGTTAAAAACGCAGTTTTATCAGCAAG
>JBOFQK010000075.1:0-34642 GCA_051660865.1 Culicoidibacterales bacterium
CTTGCATGTATTAGGCACGCCGCCAGCGTTTATCCTGAGCCAGGATCAAACTCTCCATTAAAGTTAGTTTGTTCTTGGCTGTATTATTTGAATTGACTTTTTATCTTGTCGATTTCATTTAGTTTTCAAAAAACATTTGCGCCTCTCGTTTCGCACGACTCGGTGCGTCTCTTAAGGACAAGATGTATCTTATCACTCTTCTTACCCTACCGTCAACACTTTTTCGCATCTTTTTTTACTTTTTTTGCTTTTCTTCGCTTTTGAAAAAACAACGCTTTCTAGTGTGTCGTTTATACTTAGAAAAAAGTGAGTAAAAATCTAGGTAATGCGATTTTTACTCACTTTTTATTAATTATTATCTCGTATGTTTGGCTTAGAATTCAGCATTCTTTGGTGTTCTTGGGAATGGAATAACATCACGAATGTTTTCAACACCCGTTAAGTACATAACCATTCGTTCAAATCCGAGTCCAAATCCTGCATGTTTCACTCCACCGTAACGACGTAAATCTAAATACCACCAAAGATCTTCTTTTGGTACGCCAATTTCATCCATTCGTGCTTCTAACACATCTAAACGTTCTTCACGTTGACTACCACCGATAAGCTCTCCAATTCCTGGAACGAGCATATCCATAGCTGCTACCGTTTTTTGATCGTCATTTAAGCGCATGTAGAATGATTTAATTTCTTTTGGATAGTCAGTTACAAATACTGGCGCTTTGTAAACTTCGTCAGTTAAATAACGCTCGTGTTCTGTTGATAAATCAATTCCCCACTCAACATGATTCTCAAATTTCTTGTTTGATTGTTGTAACACTTCAATTGCTTTCGTATACGAAACACGATGGAAATCAGCTGTTACCAACTCTTCAAGTCGTGTGCGTAGACCTTTTTCAACAAATTGGTTAAAGAAATCAATTTCTTCTGGTGCATGCTCAAGTACATATGCAATGACATATTTCACCATTGCTTCAGCTAAATCCATATCGTCATTTAAATCGGCAAAGGCGATTTCAGGCTCAATCATCCAGAATTCGGCTGCATGTCGTGTTGTATTTGAATTTTCTGCTCGGAATGTTGGCCCAAATGTATAAACATCGCGGAAAGCCAAAGCAAATGCCTCTGCTTCAAGTTGCCCTGATACCGTTAAGTTTGTATGCCGCCCAAAGAAATCTTCTTTATAATCAATTGCTCCATCTACAACTGGTGCTTGTAATGGGTTAATTGTTGTAACATTGAACATTTCTCCAGCACCTTCTGCATCACTACCAGTAATAATTGGTGTATGTGCGTAAACAAAGTGACGATCTTGGAAAAATTTATGAATTGCATACGCCGTTAGTGAACGGACACGGAATACGGCACTAAATAAATTTGTTCTTGGGCGTAAGTGTGCAATTGTTCTCAAATATTCCATTGAATGCCGTTTTGGTTGTAACGGATATTCACTTGGACAAGCACCTTCGAGAATAACTGCTTGCGCCTTTAATTCAAATGCTTGTTTTGCACTTGGTGTTGCGACTACTTCAGCAACAACGGTAATCGCTGTTGAAACTCCAAATTTCGTCACTTCTTCAAAGTTTGCTAACTCATTCGTGTAGACAACTTGAACACCCTGGAAAAATGTTCCATCATTTAACATAATAAAACCAAATTCTTTTTGATCACGATTTGTGCGAATCCATCCTGATACTTGCACTGTTTGACCGATAAATTGCTCTGTTTGTCGATAAAGTTTGCGAATTGCAACTGTTTCCATTATATATACCTCCTTGATATAAATAAATTCAAATTCCATTTATTGCTTAACAATGGATAAAAAGCCAAAAAAAAAGCCCTCGAGTTAGGGACGATTGTTCATCGCGGTGCCACCCTATTTGCCTTTACTCTAGTAAAAGCCAACTCAACATCCGATAACGGGAATGACTCGACACGCATTACTCTAATTTCACACGTATGGCTCCAAGGTGTTCTTCACGACTCGATTTAGACTAGGCTCACACCACCCCTAGTTCGCTTAGCTAAATTGTTTGAGTTGTTACTCTTCTCTTCACTGCCTTATTTTATTAAGCTGTGCTTTTATTTTATGCTATTAGCTCAAAAAATACAATCATTTTTCTTAAAAAAAATAGACCCGTCAGGGTCTACGATGAGGAAGATGAAAAATAAAAGAAAAGGAGCTTTTATTTTTTGGTATAATAAGCTTGGGCTCTTATGATACCGCTATCAATATATCATTAAAGAACTTTTCTTGCAAGCGTTTTCTTCAAATTAAGTCTTTTTCGATTGAAAATACAGCTTGTTTTAAGATTTCATCATTTTTTTGTTGTTTCACGGATAATGAGTTGTGGTTCAAAATAACGTTGTAACACGGTTGTTCGTTTACTTTCAACTTTTTCAATTAACTCACTTGCTAATGCTCGTCCCATTTCATGAATTGGTTGCTTCACGGTTGTAATTTTGGGATTCGCAATTTGATCCAAAAATACACCATCAAAACCAATAATTGCTAGTTCTTCTGGGATTTTAATTCCTAATTTACGAGCCGCTCGTGTCACACCCACGGCAATGGCATCACTTCCACAAACAATTGCTTCAAATTTATGCTTTTTAAGTACCGCCAAAGCTTGTTCTTTGGCAGCCTCAGTATCATTATGGATCGCAAAAATTTCAGGTTGTAAATTGTTCGCTTGCATTGCTTTAATATACCCACTTTTTCGCTGTTGGGCAAAGCGGAGATTCCAGTCCATTGTAAACATCGCAATATTTTGATAGCCTTGTTCTAACAAGTGTGTTGTTGATAATTTTGTCCCCGCTTCATTATCGACATCAATAAAGTCAAATCCCTCTTGATTTTCTCCAAAAATAATACAAGGTATATCTAGATCTAAGTTTTTCAAATCTTCACCATTCATTCCGGTATAAATAACCCCATCACAGCGTCCGCGATAACTGCTATCTTGTGTTAACATGAGCAGTGAATAATATTTTTCACTTAACCCTTCGCTAATTCCGGCAAGCAAGTGAATAAAGTATGGATCTGTTGTGTCAATTTTTTCCTTCACAACAAACTGGATAATCCCCGTTTTACTTGAGGCAATTGCACGTGCTGCGTAATTCGGACGATAATTCAGTTCATCCATGGCTAAAATGACACGCTCTCTTAAGTCTTCCGTTACTTGTTCTGGGTGATTAATGACACGTGAAACGGTCATTTTCGAGACTTTCGCATGTTTTGCTACATCATTGATAGTTATCATTTAAATTCTCCCTTTTTATGTATAGTTTCTAATTTTCATAAAGAGCGTTGCGAATGTCCGCTTGTGATATTGATCATCAACACCTAATTGTAGTAATTGATACAAATGTGCTAATTCGTCATATTTATTTATTTTTGACTCCTGTGTACACTTTTGTTCATATTGTTCCGCTAATCGGTCAACTATTTCGTGATAACAACGCTTTATATGTTTATCCATTTTAAATCGTTCTACCGTTTCACTAAACAATTGTTTCGTATCATCTTGCGTAAAGTAATGAAGATGCTCTAGTCTTAATGTCATCATCATTTCTTCTAGACATTTTCGTCGCCGCCAACGCTTTGAAAATATCTTAAAACTAACAATTATCGTACTGCCAACAATCAATAAAGACAATATTTCCATAATTGAACCCCTTTTTTCAATTTGACATTTGTTAAGAAATATTGTACCTTTTTTTTATCTTTTGTCAATCTTTATCCCTGAAAGGTGCTTAATTGCGATGTTTTTTCTCTTTTTTATTTGTTTTACCTTACTTTTACTCATAATTATTTTACGCCAAAGCTATTTAGATTTGATTTATCCCAAACATCTTCATGCTAGCCAGTTCAATGAGAGTCTCGGCGAAAAAATCGAACTTTATTCGCAGCGTCAGCGGAAAGTTTCCGGATTTTTCCAGTTATCAACACAAGCAACTCACGCATCGCATCGTCGAGTTATCCTTCTAATTCATAGCCATCTGCACGAGACTAGCCAGCTGTTCCCACTCATCCACTATTTTAATCAACTTGGCTTTGATACTTTTGCTTATCAAACTCAAATTCAATCACAACCAACGACTTTTGGCTTTGGCCACATTGATTTCGAAGGTGATGATTGTCTCACTTTTATCAAGTGGTATCAGGATCAACATCCGCATGAACATTGTCAATTTTCTGGATTTGGCATCGATAGTGGAGCTACAACATTAATTCAATTAGCGAAATCCGGTCAAGAATTTGACTTCCTCATTCTTGAACAACTTCCACTCAACTTACCTACAATAATCGAGCGTCAACTTAAAATTGTCATTCCACATTTTTGGTTACGGTTGTTCATTACGAAGTTGCTTACACTTTGGTTTAAAATCCGCCATTCCCTTGTAGTAAGGGATTTAACGAATTTAACTCCCTGTCCTAGCCCTATTTTACTTTTTCATTCAACTGAACATCCATTAAATTCAGCTGCCGATAACTATCGGTTTTTGCCTTATTACAATAATATGCGTGCCTTTAATTTTTCAACTAACTATTTTAATTCTGCTGTCTACTCCGAACCTGAGCGTTATTTCTTCTTAATTGACACCTTTCTGAATGAACTTCATTTCAAAAATTAAGTATTCCTTTATTCGTTCCTTTTATTTTATCCATTGTTTTTATTTCACAATTTTGCGATACTGAATTAAATTAGAAACAACCTAGGGGGAAATAATTATGGAACATTGGGATTTATATGATGAAAATCGTCAGCGTTTAGCACAGATACATACTCGCGGCTCAGAAATGCCACTGAATACTTTTCACCTAGTCACTGATGTTTGGACAGTTAATTATGATGATCAAATTTTAATCACGCAAAGACATCCGAGTAAAAAGCATGGATTATGTTGGGAATGCACTGGTGGTGCTGCTATTGTTGGTGAAGATAGTATTTCAAGCGCCTTACGTGAACTCGCTGAAGAAACTGGTATTCAGTTACATGCTCATGACTTAACGTTATTACATTCCGTTCAAGCGGTAGAACGTTTTGTTGATACCTATATTACACGCCAAAATATTACACTAACGGATGTGACAATTCAAACTGAAGAAGTCGTCGCGGCCCGCTTTGTCACATTTGATCAACTTGTCAAACTTTGGGAATGTGGTGAACTTGTCCCTCGTGAACGTTTTGGTATGTATAAACAACAAATATTTGAATTTATTCAAGCACAAAAAAAAGTGTGAATCAGGACGATTCACACTTTTTTTACATCATTGGTGGCATTTGTTGGTTAATTGGTGTTTCCGGTTGTGGAATATCAGCAATTGCAACTTCTGTTGTTAAGAACATCGCCGCTACACTGGCTGCATTTTGTAACGCACTACGTGTTACTTTCGTTGGATCAACAATTCCTTGATTAATCATATTCACCCATTCACCAGTTGAAGCATCGAAACCGATACCAACTTCACTTGCACGTAATCGCTCAACAATAACAGCACCTTCGAAACCAGCATTTTCAGCAATCTGACGTACTGGTGCTTCTAGTGCTTTTAAAATGATTTGAATTCCGGTTTTGACATCACCTTCAGCTTCTAAACGTGAAACTGCTTGATAAATATTCATGTACGCTGTTCCACCTCCGGCAACAATTCCTTGTTCGACGGCTGCACGCGTTGAATTTAATGCATCTTCAATCCGTAATTTTCGTTCTTTCAATTCAGTTTCAGTTGCAGCTCCAACTTTAATGACTGCTACACCACCAGCTAATTTTGCTAATCGTTCTTGTAATTTATCCCGATCAAAATCAGATGTCGTTTCTGCCATTTGCAATTTAATTTGTTGAACACGTGCATTAATTGTTTGGGCATCACCCGCACCGTTCACAATTGTCGTGTGATCTTTAGTCACAACAACACGTCCTGCTTGACCTAGTTGAGCAACCGTTGTTTGTTTAAGATCTAAACCTAAATCTTCAGTAATATATTGTCCTTGTGTCACAATCGCAATATCTTCGAGTAATGCTTTGCGACGATCACCAAATCCAGGTGCTTTTACAGCCGTCACATTTAAAGTTCCACGAAGTTTATTCACAACTAATGTCGCTAATGCTTGACCTTCAATATCATCTGCAATAATCAATAATGGCCGTCCAGTTTTCATTACTTGTTCTAAGACAGGTAATACTTCATCAATTGCTGCAATTTTTTTATCCGTAATTAAAATAAGCGGATTTTCTAAACTTGCTTCCATACGGTCAGCATTTGAGATCATATACGGTGATAAATATCCGCGATCAAATTGTAACCCTTCAACAACAACAAGCTCCGTTTCAAAGCCTTTTGATTCTTCTAACGTAATCACGCCATCATTGCCAACACGTTCCATTGCTTGAGCAATTAATTCACCGACTTCATTATTCGAAGCAGAAATTGCTGCAACATTAGCAATTGATTCACGATTTGCGACTGGTTGTGAAATTTTTTCTAATTCTGTTAAAGCAACTTTTACTGCTTGTTCCATTCCACGACGAACGACCATTGGATTAGCTCCAGCAGTCACATTTTTTAATCCTTCACGAATCATTGCTTGGGCTAAGACTGTCGCTGTTGTTGTTCCATCTCCAGCAACATCATTCGTTTTCGAAGCAACTTCGGCAACCAATTTTGCACCCATATTTTCAAATTTATCTTCTAATTCAATTTCACGTGCAATTGATACACCATCATTCGTAATTAATGGTGAACCAAAACTTTTTTCCAAAACAACATTTCGTCCTTTTGGACCTAATGTTACTTTTACTGCATCCGCTAATGTATCAACACCACGCAACATTGCTTGACGTGCGTCAGTACCAAATTTTACTTCTTTTGCCATTTTCAATACCCCTTTTCGATGTTAGTCAAGAATTGCAAAAATATCTTTTTCAGCAACAATAATATATTCTTTTCCATTGACTGTCGCTTCGCTTCCAGCGAATTTATTGAATAAAACAGTTTGCCC
Organism: Culicoidibacterales bacterium; assembly: GCA_051660865.1. Lineage (GTDB taxonomy): Bacteria > Bacillota_I > Bacilli_A > Culicoidibacterales > ZOR0006 > ZOR0006. The sequence goes on from JBOFQK010000075.1 coordinate 7,008, forward strand.
TACTGCAACTGTCGGTGTAATTATTTGGCCGTTTTCTAACACACGTCCAGGACCGACAGCCACGACTGTTCCTTGATTTGATTTTTGGTTATTACTATCAGGTAACACCAAACCACTTAAAGTTGTTTTTTCTACTTCTTTCAGCTCAATCACGATTTTGTCAAATAATGGCTTCATCTGTCTACCTCTACTTTCTTTTAGCACTTTAATATCCAGAGTGCTAAAATTATTGTATCATTGTTTTTTCGTTGTCGCAACTGACAAACAAAAGAAAAAAACGCGTCGTCGCGTTTTTTTCTATGATTGATCGGTTAAATAGACAAGGGTTTGTAATTTCGAAGCCAGATCAACATTTTCGACAATCACATGTTTTGGAACATCTAATCGCTTTGATGAAAAATTCAAAATTCCACTAATTCCTTGAGCAACTAATTGATCAGTGATTTCTTGCGCAACCTCTGATGGTGCTGATAATATTGCTACACTAATATGAGGATGTGCTTGAAGATACGTTGCTAATTCACTCATGTGATATACTGGAATATCCCGAATTTCACTTCCGATTTTCTCAGTTGAATTATCAAATGCCGCACGAATCAAAATATTATTCCCCTTAATGTAGTTATAGTTAATCAGAGCAGTTGCTAAATGACCCGCTCCAATTAAAATCACTGATTTAGGTTGATCAAACCCTAAAAAAGTTTGCAATTTCGCCACAACATAATTGACATCGTAACCAACACGTTGTTTCCCTAATTCACCAATATATGAAAAATCGCGTCGTATCGTTGTCGATTCAATTTTCATAATTAAAGCTAAATCTTTAGACATAATATTAACTACACCTTCTGCTTGTAACTTTTGAAATTGGCGATAATATTGCGGAATTCGCTTCGCAGTTGCGCGGGGTAATTTTTGTTCGTTCATCTTGTCTCTCCGTTCTAACTCAAAGGGATTGAAGGGCGGCCATTTAAGCTGTAATCAGCCTTAGCGCCAGTTTGAGCTGCATAATACGCGGCCGCTCCAATCATTGCAGCATTATCTGTACAGTATGCAAATGGTGGAATTGCCAATTCAACTTCAGGATGTGCTTGTACAGCTACTTGCATTGCTGCCCGCAAACTTTGATTGGCTGAAACACCTCCAGCAATAATTAATTGTTTCGCGCCGTACTGCTCAATTGCCTTCATCGTTTTTTGGACTAAAGTCTCAACAACTACCTTTTGAAATGACGCAGCTAAATCTGCTGGTTCGACTTGTTCACCTCGTTGCTGATAATTGTGCACAAGGTTGATTACTGCTGATTTTAAACCACTAAAACTAAAATCATACTCATGATCGGTCTTTGGTGTCGGTAATTGATACTTCGCTGTTCCAATTTGCGCTAAGCGGTCAATTTGTGGTCCACCCGGATAAGGTAGCTTTAATACTCGCGCGACTTTATCATATGCTTCACCGACTGCATCATCCGTTGTTGAACCAATAACCTCAAACTGATAATGATCCGTCATTAATACTAATTCTGTATGCCCACCAGAAACAACTAAAGCAATTAATGGAAATTGCAATTGTTGATCAATATTATTTGCATAAATATGCCCTGCAATGTGGTGAACTGGAATAATTGGTAATTGGTAAGCAAAAGCTAAAGCTTTTGCTGCTTGGACCCCAACTAGTAAAGCTCCAACTAATCCCGGTGCATACGTAACCGCAACGGCATCAATTGTTTCCATTGTCACTTGCGCAGTTGTTAAGGCTTGTTCAATTACTTCAGTAATTTTTTCGACATGTTGTCGGCTCGCAACTTCAGGTACAACACCACCAAACTGTTGATGCGTGGCAATTTGCGTATAGACTGTATTCGCAAGAATTTCATTTCCATTGCGAACAACAGCGACACTTGTTTCATCACAACTCGTCTCAATTGCTAAAATATATTCGTACTTCATTGCTTTCACCTCGTCTTCATGTATCTAGTATATCATTTTGTGAATTAATTCACAAATATAGTCTTTTTCTTCTCATTTTAGATGGAAAAAAGCCACAAATCGTGACTTTTATGATAATTTTTTTTGTAATAAATACGCATCTTCACTTGGAGACTGATAATAATTTTTGCGGACTGCTACTTGTTCAAAACCAAAACTTTGATAAAGTGCGATTGCTGGCGTATTTGAAGGGCGAACTTCTAGTGTCACTTCTTCAACTTTTGAAGCTTGCAAAAAGCGTAGCACCATTTCCAACAAAAATTTCGCCTGTCCTTCTCGGCGGTATTTTTTTTCCACAGCTAACGTTGCAATTTCTACCCGCTGTGGATCAAAATAATTCACACCACAGTAGGCACTAATGACACTTTGAACTTCGCCAATAATATCTTCATATTGTTCAATCACAAAGTACTGTGCTTGGGGATTTTTTAAGCCTTTCGCAAAATCATTCACTGTAAAAGGATGCGGAAAAGTTGCTTCCTCAATCGCGGCAACACTCACAACATCTTGTTCTGTCATCATACGGACTTTAAATGCCATCTGTCAGTTGCTCCTTTCGTTTTGCTAAATCTGCTTCAGCTTGTGATAATTTATAATAATTGGGGGCAAATTGGTGGATATTTGTTACTCGTTCATATTGCTGAGCAATCTGGGCAAGTTTCACTCCATCAGTTGCAATATTCGGCTCAACTTCACCATTAATCGCTGAAATCAGATTTGGGAATAGTTGGACATCTTTTCCAACAAAAACAACTGGTAATGGCTGTACTTGTAGTTGTTCAATCAAGCTTTCGACACTTTGGAGTCGATCCGCTTCACGAACGAGCCATTCTCCATTTTGATATTGATAAAAACCAGTAAATACTTCTTGACGTTTCGCATCAATAATCGGCACAATCAATACCCCTTCTTGCTCACAGTTAGCCGCAAGTAGATGGAGCGTAGAAACACCTACTAAAGGCAGATTTTTTGCGTAGGCAAGTGTTTTCGCAAGTGTTACACCAATCCGAATCCCTGTATATGATCCTGGTCCTTGGGTAACAATGATTTCTGTAATATCGTCTAATGTCCATTGCGCTTGCGTAAACAACTCGACAATCGCTGGCATTGCAAAGCTTGAATGATCACGTTGGACTTCAAACTTCCGCTGTGCAATTGCTTGATTATTTTCAATAAGTGCCGCGGCAAAAAAACTCGTCGATGTATCAATTGTTAACTGTTTCATGCACACCCTCCTGAATTTGTTGACTTAATTGCTCAAGTAACTCGTTGTATCGTTGATCACTTGTTTCAAGGATAACAATTCTTCCTTGCTCACTATACAAAATTTCAATACTAATATAAATATTAGGTAAACTTTCAGTAATCATCGATGGCCATTCGACAATCGTCACCCCAGATAAAGTAAAATATTCATCAATTCCAATATCATCGCCACTTTCTAAACGATAGGCATCAATATGATACAGCGGTAACCGTCCACTTTCATATTCTTTGACAATTGTAAAAGTTGGACTTGATACCCGTTCTTGAATTTCCAAGCCCCGTGCAATTGCTTGCGAAAGTGTTGTTTTACCCGCACCTAAATCACCACGCAACAAAATTGTTGTTTGCGCTTGTAAGTTTTGACCAAGTTGATAACCAAACTCTTGCATTTGTTCAACTGATTGTATATTCAAACGTTCTTTCATTTTTAATCACCTATCGTTTATTTTAGCATAGATGAGATAAAAATGTCGTGAAAAAAAGCAGGACATTCACCCTGCTTTACGCAATCATTATTTTAATTGATAGTCACCTTGTTTGATTTTACCAATTTTACGTAAATAGAAACTAACTAAACCACTAATTATCGCTGGTAAGACAAAGTGTAAGCTTACCATTCCTGGCCAAGCTTTACTTCCCATCACAGTGTATGTCGATACCTGTCCAACTAATCCACTCGTCCCCATACCTGCTCCAGTCGCCGTAGCTTCCATTAAAAAGACCGTTGTTGCTAAACCTCCAACAATTGCACTGGCGAGTGTTGGTCCTAACCAAATCCAAGGATTTTTGATAATATTAGGAACTTGCAACATTGATGTTCCTAATCCTTGACTAACCAAACCGCTCACACCATTTTCTTTGAAAGAACTAATGGCAAAACCAATCATTTGTGCACTACAACCAGCAACAGCTGCTCCGGCTGCCAATCCACTCATATTCAAAGAAATACACAACGCGGCTGCAGAAATTGGTAAAGTTAACACCATCCCAACTACCATTCCAACAAGGATTCCCATTGGCAAGGGGTGCAATAATGTTAGTTCATTCACTGTATTTCCCAACCAAAACATCATTGTTGTAAAATATGGTGCAACTACTAATCCAATGATTCCACCTGCTACCAGTGTAACAAACGGTACCACAATAATCTCTAATTTGGTTTTTCCACTCACAAGTTTCCCAGCTTCAGTTGCAACAATAGCCGCAATTAATGCTCCTGGTGGTCCACCGATTGCAATTACCGTCATTGCTTCTTGAACCTGAATCGTCTCAGCTCCAATCGCCGCTGCTACAAGTGTAGCATATAACACTAATGGCGGTGCTCCTAACGCTGAAGCGACTCCAGCACCAATTGCTGGCCCCATTAAATATTGTGCAATCGTCCCAATCGTTACTAAAGCCTGAACATCAATTAGAATCCCGATTTGTTTAATAATGAGACCGATAATTAACGAAGCAAATAGCCCTTTCGCCATCCCATCTAACACTTTTGTAATATACGCCTTCATTTTTATCTTCTCACTCTTCACTGTATATACATTGAATTATAGCAGATACTCCTTATTTGTCTAGTGTTTTCACAACTTGAACTTGTTCCTGTTTCGCTAAAGCTGCTAAAATTTCTTGCTCTTGCTGTTCGGTTTCAACTTCCACCGTATGGTAATGAACCCCTTTGGTTAACAAAGCAAGTGGCTCATCTGTACTTGCTTCAAATTTAGCGACAAAACTTTCAACATCGGCAACACTTGCAAGATCAACTACAATACGAATTTCTTGATATACATCATGTTCAATAATTACATCTACTATCCGTCCACCCAGTGAAGCAATTGTCAGCAGTTCAGCTGCTAATGCCGGTATTGTTGCTTCATGTTCGCTTTTGATGACAAAAACGCGCTTTGTTTCTTGTTTTGGAATGTAATATCCCCGCGGTGTGGAGATAATTGCATGACCGCTCGCTCGCAAAATGGCAATATCTTTGACGATTACTTGCCGTGTGACCTTGTGTTCTTGAGCAAATTGATCACCAGTCACTTTTTCTCCACGTTCCAATTGTTTAATCATTATTTTTCTCCGTTTTGTGTTCATAAAAACCACCTCTTTCATCTTTATGTTTTATTTTAGCATAAATCAACAAAAAAAAAAGCACGCGCTTGCGTGCTTTTTTCATTAGTCTTTGTAGTAGTAGTCACCTTTATTTAAGAAGACATATGTTAACCCAATAACGAATCCGCCACCGATAAAGTTTCCGATAAATGCGACAATTAAGTTTGTCAACGTTGCTGCTACTGTCATTCCTTCAATAGCTCCACCTGAAGCGAAGAATGCAAGTGAGAATGATGAGAAGTTAGCAATAACGTGCTCGTATCCTAAGAAGGCGAAAATGAAGACGATGAAGACCATTGAAATTACTTTCGCTCCATCTTCTTTCATATTGATTGTCGAAATAACAGCTGTATTTACAACGATGTTAGCTAAAATTCCTTCAAAGAAAACTTGCCATGGTGTTTTCGCTAATTTAGCTGCTACCGCTGTAAACATGAAATGATCTGCTGGTAAATTAGCAAATGTTGCCGTCTGAGCTGAAATCCAAGAGAAAATAATCGCTCCTAATAAGTTACCCAGTACACATAACCCAATTACTTTTGCTGCTTGTGCTACTTTCACTTTTTTCATTGCTACATTCGCTGAGAAATACATCATATTTGATGTTCCTAATTCACTGTTCATGTATAAAATCATAACTAATGCCCAACCAAAGAACAATGAATAGGTAAATTTCCCTAACCCATGTGCAATATGATCCATTTTATCTCCGACCATCATTGCCATTGATGTTGCTAAAGTTAAAAATAAACCTGCTAATACTGCGCGAATTAAGTAACGAACCCAACTCTTTTCAACAAGGTCAACTTTTTTCTTTGCTGCACTTTCAATTTTTTCCATTAAACTAATTCCTGCTGCCATTTCTTATCATTCCTCCATATTATTCTTAAAAATTCACTAAGTCACTCTCAATTTTACCAAAAAAAACGCCTTAATTCAATAAGAGATTCAGTTACAAAAAAAGCGAGCTGACCTATAAAAGGTAAGCTCGCTTTCAAGTGAATTATTTTACACCGTTTAATAATGCTAAGAAGCTCTCAGCTACTAAAGATGCTCCACCTACTAATGCACCATCGATATCTGATTCAGACATTAATGCTCCAATAGTATCTGGTGTTACTGAACCACCGTATTGGATACGTACTGCTTGTGCAGCTTCGATTCCGTATACGCGTTCAATAACTTGACGGATGTATCCGCAAGTTTCATTTGCTTGTTCGTTTGTCGCAACTTTTCCAGTTCCGATTGCCCAAACTGGCTCATAAGCGATAACTGTTTGTGCAACTTGCTCAGCAGTTAATCCGAATAATGCCGCTAATGTTTGTTTTTCAACAACAGCATTTGTTGTTCCATTTTCGCGTTCTTCAAGGTACTCACCAACACATACGATTGGCGTTAAACCGTGTGCAAATGCAGCTAATGTTTTTTCATTTACTGTCGCATCAGTTTCTCCAAAGTATTGACGACGCTCACTGTGTCCTAAAACAACGTAAGGTACTTTTAAGTCTACTAACATTAATGGACTTGTTTCAGCTGTGAATGCTCCAGCGTCTTTTTGGTGCATGTTTTGTGCTCCAATTTTTAAGTTTGTTCCTTCAGTTGCGCTCATCATTGCATCTAAATAAATTGTTGGTACACATACTGCCGCATCAACAACATCTGTTGAAGGGATTGCAGTTGCTACAGCTTCCACGAAAGCTAATGCTTCTGCTTTTGTTTTATTCATTTTCCAGTTACCAGCGATAATTGGTTTACGCATGTTACTTCACCTCATAAGTTTATTTTTTTGTAAGTGTTCTTATTCCACTCAGTGTCGGAATAAGATAAGCCACAGCGATTAACCCAAAATAAATGAGATAACCAAGTGCTGTTGGCCAAAAGAGTGCGAGAGTCGTTCCGAAACTGAAAATCACAACGCTAAAGATGATCGAATGATCTCGTCGATGATTGACTAAACTCAGCCACCAACATAATACGCTAAGAATGACATAACTTCCGGCAGCAACTGCTGCAAAACTTGCCAACTTTGCATAAAATGCTGGAGCAATAAGCGGCATAGTTGCATAAGCAAATAGCAGCCCAAATCCGATTAATTTTATGCTTGCAATTTCACGTTGCATGAACGTACTCTCCCTTCAATTAACATTACTCCCCCCGAAAGGGAATTAATCGATTCTTATTTTTCGCTTACTGCGCTTACACCTGGTAAGTCTTTTCCTTCTAAATACTCTAAAGAAGCTCCACCACCTGTTGAGATGTGTGAGAATTGGTCAGCGAATCCTAATTGCATTGCTGCAGCGGCAGAATCTCCACCACCGATGATTGTTGTAGCATCTTCTAATTTAGCGATTGCTTCACATACACCGATTGTTCCGTTTGCATAGTTAGACATTTCGAATACACCCATTGGTCCATTCCAAACAACAGTTTTTGCATCAGCGATAATGTTAGCGAATAACTCAACTGAAGCAGCACCGATATCTAATCCCATTTCGTCTTCTGCAATTTCAGAAACAGAAACTGTACGGAAGTCAGTGTCATTGCTGAATTCTTTAGCTGCAACAGTGTCGATTGGTAATACTAATTTATCACCAGCTTTTTCTAATAACATTGCTGCTAATTCTAATTTATCTTCTTCAACTAAAGATTTTCCGATGTTTAATCCTTGAGCTTTCAAGAATGTAAACATCATTCCTCCACCAACTAAGATTTTGTCAGCTTTAGCGATTAAGTTTTCGATAACACCGATTTTATCTGAAACTTTTGCTCCACCTAAGATCGCTACTAATGGACGAACTGGGGCATCAACTGCTTCACCGATGAATTTGATTTCTTTTTCTAATAAGAATCCTGCTGCTGTTTCTAAGTGAGCTGCGATTCCAACGTTAGATGCATGTGCACGGTGAGCCGTACCGAATGCATCGTTTACGAATACATCTCCTAAAGAAGCCCAGTAAGCACCTAATTCAGCATCATTTTTTGTTTCTCCAGCTTCGAAACGTGTGTTTTCGAATACTAAAACATCACCAGCGTTCATTGCTGCGATTGCTGCTTCTAATTCAGCACCACGTGTATGTGGAACAAACGTTACATCTTGACCTAATAACTCTCCTAAACGAGCAGCTACTGGTGCTAATGATTTTGTTAATTTATCTTCTTCAGTTTTTACTTTCCCAAGGTGAGAGAATAAAATTGCTTTTCCACCATTTGCAATGATGTGTTTTACAGTTGGTAATGCAGCCACGATACGGTTGTCGTTTGTGATTGCTCCATCTTTCATCGGTACGTTGAAATCAACGCGTACTAATACTTTTTTTCCTTCAACATTTAAGTCAGTTACTACTTTCTTAGCCATGAGAAATTCCTCCAGTAATTTAATTTAAAAAAAGCGGAACATAAGTTCCGCTTTGTTCGTACCCTTACGTTAAGTACACTATGCTTAAATAATTGTGCTAGACAAAATTATTTAATTAAAGATGCGAAGTGGTTAACAGTACGGATTAATTGGTTTGTATAAGATGCTTCGTTATCATACCAAGAAACAACTTTTACTAAAGTTTTTCCGTCGATGTTCATAACTTTTGTTTGAGTTGCATCGAATAAAGAACCGAATTCAATTCCGATAATGTCAGAAGAAACTAATTCAGCTTCAGTGTATCCGAATGATTCGTTAGAAGCAGCTTTCATTGCAGCGTTTACTTCTGCAACAGTTGTTTCTTTTCCTACAACTGCAACTAATTCAGTTAATGATCCAGTGATTACTGGTACACGTTGTGCTGAACCGTCTAATTTTCCTTTTAATTCAGGAATTACTAAACCGATAGCTGCAGCAGCTCCAGTTGAGTTAGGAACGATGTTAGCTGCTGCTGCACGAGCACGACGTAAGTCACCTTTTGCGTGAGGAGCATCTAATGTATTTTGGTCATTAGTATAAGCATGAATTGTAGTCATGAATCCTTCTACTAATTGGAAGTTTTTGTTTAAAGCGTCAGCCATTGGAGCTAAACAGTTTGTAGTACATGAAGCACCTGAGATAACTGTTTCTGTTCCGTCTAAGATGTCGTGGTTTGTGTTGAACACAACTGTTTTAACATCTCCAGTTGCAGGAGCAGAGATAACAACTTTCTTAGCACCAGCTTCGATGTGTTTTCCAGCAGCTTCTTGTGAAGTGAAGAATCCAGTACATTCTAATACTACGTCAACACCAAGTTCACCCCATGGTAAATCTTGTGGGTTACGCTCAGCGTAGATTTTAACTTCAGATCCGTTTACAACGATTCCGTTTTCGTTAGAAGTTACTTCTGCATTGAAACGTCCTTGTGCTGAATCATATTTTAATAAGTGCGCTAAAGTTTTAGCGTCTGTTAAATCGTTGATTGCAACGATTTCGAAGTTTGCATCTTGAGACATAATACGGTAAGCTAAACGTCCGATACGTCCAAATCCATTAATTGCAACTTTTACTGCCATAGTAAGATTCCTCCAGGGTTTTCCGTTTGAAACGGTTTTTTTTACCGCACATTTCATGTACGGTTTTCATCTATAATCTTAGCACTTTTATAATCAGACTGCAACAAAAACTCTCATGTATTTTATTTTTTTGTGTGAATTTTATCACGAATTCGCTTTCAAATTTACGTTGCAATTTTATTGTGCTATAATTATTTTATATCTATAAACACAGGTGAGGTAAAAAAAATGGCTGTTATTCCTTATGTTATTGAACAAACAAGTAACGGTGAGCGTTCGTATGATATTTATTCGCGTTTACTGAAAGACCGTATTATCATGTTAAGTGGTGAAGTTGAAACAAATATGGCAAATGCAATTGTTGCTCAACTCTTATTTTTAGCGGCAGAAGATCCAAAGAAACCAATTCATCTTTACATTAATTCACCTGGTGGTTCTGTCACTGCTGGGTTAGCAATTTATGATACGATGAAATATATCCAACCAGAAGTTCACACAATTTGTCTTGGTGTTGCAGCTAGTATGGGGGCATTCTTACTCGCTGCTGGTGATAAGCGCTTTGCTTTACCTAACGCTGAAGTGATGATTCACCAACCACTTGGTGGTGCAAGTGGACAGGCAAGTGATGTCTTCATCGCTGCTGAGCACTTACTAAAAACTCGCGCTAAATTAAATACGATGTTAGCCGCTTCAACTGGTAAGTCACTTGAACAAATTGCAATTGATACTGATCGTGATTATTGGTTTGATGCTGAAGAAGCAAAAGCTTACGGCTTAATTGATGAAGTTGTGACAAAAATGTAAATAAAAAGGTTCACTTTCAACGTGAACCTTTTTTTATTTTTCCCAATCATTATATTGACGAAGCGCTACTAATTCCTGCTGTTGATTCAATTCAATGACTGCAACCCCAACTTGATGCTGCTGTGTTTCATATTCGACAACGACTACTTGTTCAGTTTGCCAACATGCATACAGACTCACTGCAGTTGAATGCGTTAAATATGCTTGAGCCGCTTGAACATGAAGGGGATCACTCGTCAAATTTTCACGACCAGTCGCCGGCAAATAGTAGGCATTTTTAGCGATTTTAAATTCAAATTGTCTCGTAATATGTTGCTCAATTTGCAATGGCAACAGTTCCCGGCTTTGATTTTTGCCAAATAACGGCACAAATGAATGATACATCCGCACATCCATCCCGTGTGTCGTTGTCGGGTCAATAACGCAACATACGAGCAATTCTTGATTATTTTGCAAAGTAAATAACCATTCTGTTACTGTGATTTTTCCGATTTGCTCATTGTTTGTATTCACAATTGTTTTGACGCTTTGACGTAACCATTGCGTCAAAAGTGGGTATACTTCTACCCAAGTTAATGTATCAAATAACGGTGTATGCCACTGTGCTAACGTGGGAAATAGCTGTGTTAGTGCTACTTCATCACTTGCTTGTAATAAAAAAAATAATTGATCGTATTTCATCCTTATGCCTCCTTAAGCTCTTAAGAAAAAAACTCTACCTTAAGATAGAGTTTAACTGGCAACTTCATTCAGCGTCAATTGACGAACTTCAAATGTTTTTTGAAATGTAGTTTCTAATGGCTGAGTTGCATCTTGTAATTCAAATTCTGTTGTTTCAATTGCTTTGAGCGTTACTCCGGTTTTTTCATCAAGCCACATTTCTTTAGTAAATGTCGTTTGACTTATTTCTTGGCTCTTCTCATATCCACAGCGAAAGCGGTATGTCACACGGCCAAGAATCAATTCTTTCCCTACGTACTCAAGCGTATCATAGACTTGTTCTTTTGCTTGCGTTGCATCATCATTAAAGAAATAATCGTTAATGATTTGTGCATCAGCATTCAGCATTGCATTTGCTACCTGCTCTGGGGTTGCTTTTTGCTTTTGTTGAAACTCACCAATGCCAAAAATAAATTGTTGACCAAGTATCGCTTGATACTGAACAAGTTCCCCTTGTGAACTCGTCATTTTATATTCATAAAATGGTCGCTGATGGTCAACGGTTTGTTCAACAAAAAATTGTAAAGTTTTTGTCCCATTATCTTGTGTAACATCTGCTTGTAAAACAAGATTTGGTGCTTGCTCTTGAAAAGGAGCAAACGGAAGTCGTTGATTCGTTTTTTGAACAACTGTGATTCCTACGCCCGCGACTGTAATGAAGAGTAAGAGCCCAAAACTCAATGTAAGCCATCGGTGTCTTTTTTTCATCATCGTTTCCTTTTTTCTTCAAAAGTCTGGTGCTCGGCAGAGTTGTTTTTACTTCTTACTTGCATGTGTGATTTTCTACAAAGCATTCAAGGTTTTCGGATTAATCCAAAAAGCAATCATACGGTTTCAAATAGCAACTAGGTTATAAATTAGGTAAAGAGTAAAAAACTTCTTTCGACTCTTCTATCATACCAAATTTTTCAAAAATTCCCTAGCCTTTCTGATAAAAAAAACAAGAAAAAAGCGAGTGTCGCCTTACTCGACTTCACTCACTTTTACATGGTATGGTTTTGCTAAATCAGCTAGTTTTCGGAACCGATGATTTAAGCCTGATTTTGAGACTGGATGACCATTCATTGCCAATAATTCAGCTAAATCACCTAACGTCAAATCTGGATTTTCAATACGATAATCACCTGCTAATTGTAATTTATCACTCAACATCTCGCGTCCAACATGTTCATAAACGAGTTTGATATTTTGAATTTGCTCTTCAGCTGCATTTAACGACTTTTGTACGTTAGCAAACTCACAATTCATCACTCGGTTGACAGAATTACGCATATCACGTGTAATGCGAATATCCTCAAATTCAAATAACGACGTCGTTGCACCAATTAAACCAATAAAATCAGCAATTTTTTCTGCTTCTTTAATGTACATGATAAAGCCTTTTTTACGAGCTGTTACCTTCGCATTTAAATTGAAATAGTTACTCAACGCAGCCAATTGTAGAGCATGCTCTTCATTGGCAACATATACTTCAAGATGATAATTTGAACGTTTAGGATCATTAACTGAGCCACTTGCCAAATAAGCCCCACGTAAATAGGCACCTTTACAGCAATCATTAGCGACTAAGCTTGGGCTCAAAACTACCCCAAAACCTTCATCAGTCAATAGCTGTAAATCCTTTAAAATTTCACGTTCGCGATCGGGAACGCGTAAAATATAGACATTATTTTTTTGGAGCTTCATCTTTTTTCGGACTAAAATTTCAATATCGCGATCATAAAGTCCTTTAATTAAATTATAGATACGTCGTGATGTCGAAGCATTTTCTGTTTGCAACTGAAATCCAAAGCCACGATTTGTTAATGAGAGCGTTCCATTAATTCGGATCAATGCTGCTAATTCAGCTTTCATACAACAATTTTTCGTTTCGAGTCTCGCTAATTCTCGTTTAATCTGAGATGCAAAAGTTGCCATCTACGAAACCACCTTTCTAACAAAAAAGACCGATAAAAACGGTCTTTTTTTCTGCTTTATTTTTTATTATATCAATTTATCGTTTAAAAGAAAATTATTTTTTAGAGATATTCTAATGCACGTGAGTAGACTGCCGCCGCAACTTTAATCGCATCATGACGTACACCATACGTTATGTCCCAATCAGCAATCCTTGAAGGAATAATTTCAATCCCCATTGCTTCGATCATTGGGCAATCAAGAATAACTGGTTGAGCTGACTCTTGAGCATAGCGTTTCAAATATTCTTTTGGTATTGCTTCATCATTCGCAATTACTGCATCAAGGAAACTCGCACCGAGATGTTCATTTAATTTTTGGATATGATCACTAACAGTATAAAAATCAGTTTCTCCATGTTCGGTCATAATATTACAAATATACACCTTTTGGGCAGATGAGTCTAAAATTGCTTGTTGAATTTCCGGGAATAAAATATTTGGAATTACACTTGTGAATAAACTCCCTGGTCCAAATACAATTACATCGGCCTCAAGGATTGCTTCCATACATTCTGGCACTGCTGGTTGTTGATCTTCAAAAAAGACCCGCTTAATTGGACTTTTATGTTTCGCCAATTGTGATTCACCTTCAACAGTTGTACCATCTTCTAATTCAGCATGTAGAACCATTGCTTTGGCTGCTGAGGGATATACTTGTCCTCTGACATTCAGTACACGCGCCATTTTTTCAACCGCATCAACAAAATTCCCATCTGAAATTGAATAAAGTGCAGCTAACAGTAAATTACCGACTGGATGGCCAGATAAATAACTATCAGTATTCTGAAAGCGAAATTGCATTAACTCCTCTAATACTGGCTCAACATCACTTAAAGCAACTAATACATTACGGATGTCGCCTGGTGGTGGCACTTGCAAATCACTTCGCAAGATCCCCGAGCTACCACCATCATCAGCAACTGTCACAATTGCTGTAATATCAACCGGAAAGTGCTTTAATCCACTTAATACTGTTGATAGTCCTGTTCCGCCCCCGATTGTAACGATTTTTGGGTATTCCACACGTACCCCTCCTTATTATTTAATCTACTTGGTGATTAATCACCATATGTTGGTTACGATTCATATCACGATGAATACTATATGTTTTATATTGATTCGCAAAAGTCGTCAGTAATTTTTCAGCAATTGCGACCGAACGATGTTGTCCACCAGTACAGCCAATTGCAATCGTCACTTGCGACCGACCTTCTTCACGGTATTTAGGAATAAGATACGCTAAATACTGTTGTGTCTGCTCATAAAAAACTTGTGATTCTGGTTTAGTGAAAATATAATCACTGACATCTTGATCAATTCCTGTTTTCACCCGTAATTCTGGATCATAAAATGGATTTGGTAAGAATCGGACATCGACAACAAAATCAGCATCCATCGGAATACCATGTTTAAATCCAAATGACATAAAATTGACACTAAACCGTTCGACTTCACTCCCTTTTTCAAATAAATCTAGGAATTTTTTTCGTAATTGCTTACTCGATAACATTGATGTATCAATTTTTAAATCGGCAATTTGTTGTAATGGTGCAATAATCTCACGTTCACGTTGAATCGTTTTCGTCAAAGTGACATTTGGACGTGAAAGTGGATGACGACGACGACTTTCTTTATAACGACCAAGTAAAACATCTTGATTTGCATCTAAAAAGATGATTTGCGTCTTAATTCGCTGGCGTTTTTTCAACTCTGAAATTGCCAATAACAAATCACTCACCCGATTGTGTTTGAAATCCATCATCAATACAACATTTTGTTCATCTGGCGAATTTTCTAAAATTTCGGCAAATTTGACAATAAAGGTTGGTGGTAAATTATCAATGACAAAATAACCTAAATCTTCAAACGCTTGCTCAGCGGTTGTTTTTCCAGCCCCTGACATTCCTGTAACTAAGTAAAGATTAACACTCATGATGGACTACCTCCGTAAATGCACCAGTTTCATCGGCAATTGTTAAATCGGCAGCTAACAGTTGATATTCTGTTGTGTAGTCAAACGTTGCCATAATTAAACGATCATGTTTCACTAATTCCTTGAGTAATAAGCGATCACCTTCGGCCATTGGTAATGTTAGTGCTTCACTAAGTGGTTTCCAATAGAGTTCACCTTCATGGTTACGCTCGTTTGCCTGCCCATTCGCTGAAGTTGCCATAAATGTATACATTAACCATTCTGCCTTAGTCCCAACTGCCTCGTTATACACTCGCATTGTTGAAATTGCTCGTAACTTAGGGTTTTCGACACATAGATTTGTTTCTTCATAAAATTCACGAACAGCTGTTTCTAAAACTGATTCGCCAAATTCACTTTTACCACCTGGTGCGACAAACCACCCACGACGCGGCTTTTGTAATAAAAATACTTGATCATTTTCGACTAAAAATACATGTCCAACTCGAATCATTTTTTCACACTTCCCCTCAAAAAACTCCATTCTATTATATCATAAAAACGCATAATTGCATGTGCTTTCGCCAGAATTGTCTGACGATACTTTAATAGCATTCCACCAAATGAAGTGCCGGCTAGGTTAACCGCCAAAATAAAAAAGTATAGCTTTGACTTTCGTCAGCGCTATACTTCAACTCATCCGATTTACATGATAGGATTTTTTAAACTTAACTTAACTGATGCTTCACACTTTCTGCAGCGATTGCCCCATCGTTAACTGCAGTTACTACTTGGCGAATTTTTTTATCAATGACATCACCGGCAGCGTAAATTCCAGGAACCTTTGTTTGCATATTTGCATCAACAACTAAGTAACCCCACTCATTTGTTACTCCTAAATCTGCTACCATTTCAGTAATTGGATCAACACCAACATATACGAAAATACCTTCAACATCGGCTAATGTCTGCAGCTCATTCGTTTTCACATTGCGTACTACTAGACCAGAAACTTTATTGTTTTCTTCTAGTACTTCTTCAGCTACAAAACTTGTTAAAAACTCAATATTTTCCATTGCTTTTGCTCGATCAACAGCAATTTGATCAGCTCGGAACTCATCACGACGATGGATAAGCGTAACTTTAGCTGAAGTTTTTGCTAAATGAATCGCTTCATCTACCGCTGAGTTTCCTCCCCCAATAACAGCAACGTGTTTATTACGGAAAAAGGCACCATCACAGATCGCACAATACGAAATTCCGCGACCGGTTAACTTTTCGGCATTTGGTAATGGTAACGGACGCTCTTTCGTTCCAGTCGCAATGATTACTGCTTGTGACGTTAATACTTCACCAGTTTTTAAATGGACTGTTTTAACTTCCGTTGCTGAATCAAGCGTAATTTTTTCAACTTCACCCATTTTAAATTCCGCACCAAACGCAGTTGAATGTTTATGCATTTCATAAGCAATTTGCGGTGAAATTCCGTGAGTAATTCCTGGCCAGTTTTCAATTTCCATCGTTTTTAACATTTTTCCACCAGGTGCTCCTGCTTCTAAAATTACTGTTTTAATATTTGCGCGCGAAGCATAAATTGCTGCCGTCATGCCAGCTGGTCCAGAGCCAACAATAATTAAATCGTACATTGTTTCCATGAGTAATTGTCTCCTTTTCGATTCAACGAAGTTCTTCGATTATATTGGTTTTATCATAGCATATTCTTCTCGCTTTTTGACATCAAAAGCTTTTTTTTTTTGCGATTTTTATGCTCATTGTAGTTAACTGCAACGAGCATAAAAAACTACGAGTTCAAAAATATTACTCGTAGTTTTCATTCACTATCGGTTTAAATACTTATCGCTGCTTGAAAATTATTTATTCCGCAACGATGTGTAGCAACTCTGTCATTGAATCAATAATGTAAGTCGGTGTTAAACTTTCAATAAAGTCACGCCCTTTAATACTCCAGGCAACTCCAACACTATCAATTCCGGCATTTTTCGCGCCATGAATATCATGCGAATTATCACCAATCATTAAAGCCTTTTTCACAGTCGGAAACTGCTCTAACGCTAAGTGTAGTGCATCAGGTTCTGGCTTATGGTTCGTCACATCATCAAAAGTAACAACAACTGGGAAAAACGCTTCAAGTTCGCACAATTTTAAACCCATTTCTACAACATCACGACGTTTCGATGTCACAATTGCTAACTGATATCCTTGTGCTTGTAAGTTCATCAACGTCTCTTTGACATCTGGGAAAATTGTTACTAATCGATCATGATTCGCAATATTCCATTGACGATATGCATTCGTCAACTCTTCAGCTCGTTCTGGTGCTAAACGAGTAAATGTTTGTGTTAACGTTGGACCAATACACGCATGCAAATCGGCTTGTGTGTACTTATAATCTGGTAAATACTTATCAAAAACGTGTGCGAATGACTGTAAAATTAATTCATTCGTATCCAATAATGTTCCATCTAAATCAAATAATAACGTATCGTATTTCATTTTACTTCGTTTCCTTTACTTTTAAACCTTGATACGTCTCCATTTGCCATTGTCGTTTTCGACGAATAACGATGAAGAGTGTAGCAACAATAATTATTATAATCGAAATCACTTGTGCCGTTCGTAATCCTGGGACAATGTATAAACTATCAGTCCGTAACCCTTCAATAAAGTAGCGACCAACCGAATACCAAATTAAATAAAAACTCGCGACTTCACCAGTTAAAATTTTTTGCCATCGACGAACACTGAAAACTAATAAACCAACACCAAGCAAATTCCAGATTGATTCATACAAAAAGGTTGGATGGTAATATGCTCCCTCAATATACATCCCATTCACAATAAACTCAGGAATTTTAAAATCTAAGAGATATTGCCGTTGCTGTGCCAAAGTTTCTCCTGGCACAATCCCACCATGTGCTTCTTGGTTCATAAAGTTCCCCCACCGGCCAATTGCTTGTCCAATGAGAAAACTTGGTGCGACAATATCAAAGAGTAACAAGAAGTTTATCTGCTTAATTCGACAGTAGACGAAACCGAAAATCACCGCAGCAATAATTCCACCATGAATCGCGAGTCCACCCTCCCAAATCGCAAAAATTTTCTCGGGATACTGTACATAGTAGCTCCATTCAAAAGCGACATAATACAGTCTTGCACCGATAATCGTAATCGGTAATCCAAATGTAAATAGATCAACCATCGTATCACTAACAATGCCGAATTTTTTTGCTTCTCGTATCGCCATCAACAAACCGATAATTGCCCCCGTTAAAATGAGTAAGGCATACCACTGCACAGTCAATGGTCCAAGCGTAAACGCCGTAGGATTAATTGGCTCTGGTGTTAAGGTTAACAATATGTTCATTCTTATTCATTCCCCTTAATTTGATTCGTTAAGCGATCAATAAACTCTTGAGCTGAATTAATCCCAACTTCGCGTAAACGATGATTTAAGGCTGCCGATTCAATTAATAATGCGACACTTCGCCCTGGGCGAACTGGGAGCATAATTTTTTGAACTTCTGTATTTAAAATTGTTTCTTTATGCTCACTTAACCCAATCCGATCGTATTCTAATCCTTTTGTCCAGTCAACAAGTTCAACAATTAACTGGAGACGCTTACGTTTCCGCACTGCACCAGCTCCATACATCGATAGTACATTGACCACTCCAACACCACGAATTTCAATCATATTCTCTAATAACTTTGGTGCTTGTCCTGTTACTAGTCCTGGCTCTTTCTCAATGGCAATGATCCGATCATCCGAGACAAGTTGATGGCCACGCGTTACTAATTCTAACGCTGCCTCACTCTTCCCGACACTACTTTCACCAACAATTAGCACACCAACACCTTTAATGTCTAGCATTACTCCATGCAAATCTGTTCTTGGTGCAAAGAAATCATTTAAATAGTTAACTAGATTACCCATGAAAAATGTTGTTGGTTGTTGCGCCTGTAAAACAGTTGCTTGCATTTCTTCGGCAATCGTTAAAAACATCTCATCAATCGTTAAACCACGTGTCACAATAAAGCACGGTGTTTGTGGATCGGCAAATAATTTTTGTAAACGTTGTTTCTTTGTGTCTGAATCAAGTGCAGCTAAAAAGGTCATTTCTTTCAAGCCAAATACTTGAATTCGCTCTGATGGATAAAATTCAAAATATCCCGCTAATTCCAAAGCAGGTCGTGATAACGATTCATCTAATACTACTTTTTCTAATCGCTCTCCACCAGTTAAGACCGTTAATTTAAATTGTTCAACAATATCTTTTACAGTTACATTCATAGTTTCCACTCCTTTTTTTCTACTTCTTATCTTATCATATTTTTTTTGGCAAAAAAGCAAAAAAATGCAGGTATCTTGCAATAAGCTACAAAATACCTGCATTTTAATTATTTTAGAGATATTCACTATCGTGTTTTGCTTTTAATTGCTGATATCGACGTTCAATCTCTACTTTTGTTTTTGTTAAAATTGCTTCATTTTCTGGTTTTAACAAGTGGCGTGATTTCCCCATGTAACCAACCCAATCTTCGACTGGGACACGTTTTTTCGCTTCTGGATCAACCGTAATTGTTGTTAACCCTTGTTCTACTTCATAAAGCGGGAAGAATCCACAATCTGTTGCCGCTTTAATAACGTTTGTCCCATCGTTGTCAGCTGATTTCCAGTTTAATGGACAGGCAATTAAAATCTTCCCATAAACTGGACCAACATTATTTGCATACCATTGTGCTTTAGCTGCTTTTTTCACAAGATCAAGTGGATATGCTTCTGAACCTGTGAAAACATATGGCATATTACATGCCGCCATAATTTGGGCTGTATCTTTATGTCCATACTGTTTTCCAACGCGCACTTTCCCGACGTTTGTTGTACTTGTTCGGTTTCCAAGTGGTGTTGAATATGACATCTGCGCACCAGTGTTCATGTAACCTTGGTTATCGTACTCAAGCATAATTAACTTATGCCCTCGTAACGCTGTTCCAATCGCACTTCCCATTCCGATATCCATTCCACCGTCACCACTCACCATGACAAAGGTTGCACTATCCGCAAAATTAATTTCTTCACGATGACGCATTTCATATAAAGCTTCAACAATTCCTGATAATGTTGCTGGACCAGATTGGAATAAGTTATGCACATAATGTTGTTGGTATGAGCTGTATGGATATCCAGCTGTAACGACATATGCACATCCTGTGTGGTTGACGATGACAATTTCACCTTCAATGCCTTTGAAGAATAACTCTAAACCTGAGAAGATTCCACATCCAGGACAAGCACCATGCCCACTCACTAAACGTTTCGGTTTACTTGTCAGCATTCGTAGTGGTGGTACCCGCACATCGACTTTATTTGTTGCTTCATTGTAAGCAGCAGTGATTTTTCCAGTTACGTAATCAGTAACCGGACGTGGTTCCAATGTTCGCTGAATCAACTTCCCTTTTTCTTCGTCCCCAGGATTTACGCCATAGTAACCAAATTTATCTACAGTTGGATTCGCTAAAAAATCAAACCCAAGTGTCATCACGGCTTCTGCATCACTTGCATAGAATTCTTTTCCACCAAGTCCATAAATTCGCGTTAAGACTGGTGTCGCCATTTCTGCATCGTGTAATGCAGCTTTTAAATCATGACTTAAGTTTCCACCTTTTGCTCCGGCACTATCTGCACGCTCTCCCATTACAATAACTTTAACATCTTTCAATGCATTAGTAATCGCCTCAGCAGGGAATGGACGAACGATATTCGGGCGAACAAGACCAACTTTTTTCCCTTCAGCACGCATTTTATCAACGGCTGCTTTTGCAATATCCGCTGATGAATTTAAAATGAACAAGGCAACTTCCGCGTCTTCCATTGCGTATGTCTCAACTAAATCGTATTGACGCCCTGAGAGTTGTGCATATTCAGCTGCAACTTCTTCAAAGACACGTAACGCATTTGTTTGTGCAACTTCAAGTTGATAGCGGTTGTTCATGAAGTCGTCACCTTTCATGTGCGCACCAATTGTCACTGGTGCTGTTTCCGGAATCACAAAATCGTAGCCTTCACGTTGCATTTCACCAACAAATTCACGAACATCTTGGGCATTTTCGAAAACTTTGACGTTATGTTTTTGATGTGATGTAATATATCCATCATATGACACCATTGCTGGTAAACGTACATCGGCATGCTCAGCAATTTTCAAGGCCATGATGTTTAAGTCGTAAACATGTTGTGGATTTGAACCTGTTAAGATTATCCACCCTGAATTTAACGCAAAGTATAAATCAGAATGATCACAGTGGATGTTTAATGGTCCACTTACCGCACGATTGACTAAGTTCATCACCATTGGGTAACGTGTTCCTGATTGGACTGGAAGTTGCTCAAGCATGTACATTAGACCATTCGCACTTGTGGCATTGAAAACACGAGCCCCAGCTGTTGCAGCTCCATAACAGATTCCAGCAGCTCCATGCTCTCCGTCAGCAGCAATAAGTTGAATATCATGCTGTCCATTTACACCCATCATGTCAAGGTATTGTGCTACCTCTGTCGATGGACTGATTGGGAAGTATCCCATAACATGATAGTTAATATCGGCAGCAGCTTGTGCTGCCATTTGATTTCCGGCTTTAAAAACATCAATTTGTGGTTTCATTATTTTACTCCTCCCAAAAAGTTGAATGGCTTTTTCACTCGGTGTTCGTCTGCGTAGTTACGCTCTTCAACCATTGAAACAAGTGCCTGTGTTGGACAAACTTCCACACACTTCAAGCAACCTTTACAGTAATTGTAGTCAATTCCTTGTAAAAACATTTGTGCACGTCCACGCGCATCAGTTCCTTCTTCCCAAACAAAGCAGAAATCTGGACAAACATTATCACAGTTTGAACAGTGAATACATTTTTCATTCAAATATTCTGGCATCATCCCTTCTCGAGAAGCAGTTAAATTTTTTGTATAACTGTTTGGACCAGCGATTTCTCCACCCTGGTTTTGCGTTTCATAACCAAATGGTGTCGCTTTTCTTGTATAAGCAATCGCTTCATCAATTCCACTAAACTCATGTGTTTGTGCTTGTTGCATTCCATCGGTAAATGTATCAATATTTGGTTTGACTAAATGCGGGTATTTATAACCAAACATTTTTTCAATTGAGTCTGCAGCTAATGAAGCATCTAAGAAGTGTAAGTTACTAAAAATTGCTCCTAACATTGCCGTATTTAATTTTGTTTTATACTGTAATGCAATTTTCGTTGCATCAACAGTAACGATTGTTTTGACATTGAGATTATATAATTCACGCAGTTGTTCTGGCGTCTGATCTGTATTAACGATTAAAATTCCATCTGGATGTAAGCCATCAGTTACCGGCTGTGTTTTGAATAATAATTCGTGAAAAACAGCAACAACTTGTGGTTCATTGACTGGTGAGTAATTTAAAATTGTTGTATCTGCTTTCGCAAAACGAATAAACGTTTTAACTGGTGCACCTTTTTTCTCAGATCCATAATCAGCAAAACAGATTGCATGTAAATTTGAGCCTTCAACTCCAATTTGAGCTAACATTTGTCCAGCTGAATACGCTCCTTGACCTCCGATTGATTCAAGGCGGATTTCAACGAATCCGTGTGCATTTGGTATAAATTCCATGATTAACACCCCTTCTTTCTTTTTCAACACTTTTATTTTATCATATGTTATCTTAAATTTCTCTGTTGTTGAACTAAAAATACATAGTTTATATTTTTTCAACACGTTGTCTTCATTTTTTTGGCACTTATTTTAAGAATTTGTCAAAAATTTGTTCTTCACATTTGGCTTTAATTTGTTTCATATGACTGAATCAGCTATAATAAGTAAGTATCTACTTAATTTGCTATTTTACAGAAACGAGGGTCTTTCATGCGTCGTAAATTATATATTGATTGGTGGATTTTAGCAATTGTTGCCGCTTTAGGCGTGATTAGTGTTGCTGGAATTTTCAGTGCTAAAGCGCTGTTCCCAGCAACTGATTGGGCCAATCAAGAGATTAAACAAATTTTATGGTTTGGTGTTGGTACTATCGGTGCCTTTGGTATGCTTTGGTGGGGAAATGATCGGCTTCAACGCCTCGCTTGGCCACTTTACATTTTAGGAATTATTTCTTTACTTGGTTTATATACTCCATTAGGTCTGAATATTAACAATGCCACGCGTTGGTATTCAATTCCAGGAATTGGGACATTGCAACCGTCTGAATTCGTCAAAATTTTCGTAATCATTTTGTTAGCCAAGCTTGCCGCTGATCATCACAAAAAATTTCCGAAAATGACAGCAGCCAATTATCGTGTGCTCTTTTTCAAATTGTTAATTGTGGCCGGAATTCCTGCCGCCTTGATTTTCCAACAACCTGATACAGGTTTAGCGACAGTTGTCATTATTAGTATGCTCTCAATTATGCTAGCAGCCGGAATTCCTTTCCGATATTTTGTTACTGTTGGTGGTGCCGCTTTTAGTGTTGTTGGTGGTGCAGTTGGGCTCTTCGTAGCTACTCAAGGGGCATTTTATGATGCCATTCCGCAAATCGGTTATCGAATCGAACGGATTGTTAATTGGCTCTTCCCTAATGGTTCCGTTGAAACTTCTGGTGATAATTATCAGCTCACACAAGGAATGATTGCGATGGGGTCTGGTGGTCTTGAAGGTCACGGCTTTCAAAGTAGTGCCGTTTTCATTCCCGAAGGACAAAATGACTTTATTTTCTCGACAATTTCTGCCGATTTTGGCTTCTTTGTTGGTTTAGCAGTAATCATACTTTCTTTCTTGTTGCTTTTAAGAATTTTCATCGTCTTAGCTAAAAGTAAAAATAACTTCTATAGCTATATGGCGGCCGGCTTTATCGGGATGATTGCCTTCCAACAAATGTTTAATATTGGAATGACAATGGGTTTAATGCCAGTTAAAGGGATGACGTTACCATTTATTAGTTATGGTGGGACTTCGTTACTCTCTTACTTCTTAGTCGTTGGCATTATGCTTTCAATCCATAATGAAAACAAACGCCTTGAGCATAGTGGCTTCGCTAAAATTGGTGATGTTTCATAACTAAATAATAAAGGACTGTTTGCGACAACTTTTGTAGCAAACAGTCCTTTTCATTTATCTTCTTCCGATTATTTAGTCATTTGTATGGATACATGTATTAGTCACAATATGTTTTGGATGCTGTGGCAAGGCACTAATAACTTCTTCCAAGAAGGTCGGATAAATCACATGTTTGGATAGCTCATGAATTGGTACCCACGTCATATATTCTACTCCATATAAACATCCCCTATTTTCTCCAAGGATTTGGGTTCCTCTTGGTTTCATTAGAAAATACATCGCAATTTCATGACACTGCATACCGGCTGTGAGATTGTCACCGATAAAAAAATTTTCGTGGACAACGACTAATCGCTCAACTTCATAATTAACCCCGGTTTCTTCGAAAACTTCACGGATAACAGCCTGTTCTGCCGTCTCGCCCATATGAACGCCACCACCAACAGAATAAAAGTATGGTGAAACATTATTCCTCGCTACTAAAACATGGTCATTCTCGATAATAATCGCGGCCGCCCGATAACGAAACCACCGATTTTCCTTTGAAAATCCACAATCAAACTGCATTTTTTCTTCCATGAAATCTCCCCCTAATCTGTATACGTTTCATAATTCGCAATAATTTCATCGCAAAAATTTGCGATATCTTTTCCAGTTACATCTAGGACTGGTTGCTTTCTACTCGCTCCAGCTTCAAATAACTCAACAATCCCAATTAAAACTTCCATCATTTCCGTTGGATCAACAATCCCGATTTTGAAAACATATTTTTGAATTTCAGTATACACAATTTGGTAATCTATTGGGAGCTGTTTTACCCGTTTTCCATGTGTTCGCCAAGCTTTTTTCTCTGCAAGTATTGTTTGAATATTCATTTTCTATTCCTCCAATTGCGCCAGTTTTTTCAATACCGTTTCATTTAATTGCTGTCGCCATTTATCACGATACGTCTTTGCACGCTCCTCACCAAGTAACGCTAAACAAAAAGTTTGTACATCACAACCAACTAATTCTGAAACTTCCAAGTTATCAGCAGCACTGATTTCGAGTAACTCGACAAGTTCTTCCATCAGCGGCATTGTTTTGCGACCAATGAGATCATCACTCTGCGTCCAGATTGCCGTTTTCATTTCTTCCCAGACAAGTTGATACGTTTTTGGTAGTTTTTGAACTCGCAATTCTAAAGTTTTAAAGGTTTTCGTAATATCACTACCGGTGATTTTTTCGATAAATTTCATCATATTTGCTCCTTTAATTCATCTAGTTTCGTGGCAATAAATTGCCATTTATCCCAAAATAAGGCTAACTCTCTGCGCCCTTCATCATTTAAGGTGAAAAATTTACGTGGAGGACCAATATCTGACGGTTTTTTTCGCGTTTCAACCAATTGCTTTTTTTCGAGCCTAACTAAAATCGTATAGACTGTTCCATCAACAACATCGCTAAATCCAAGCGCATTCAATTGGCGTGTAATTTCATACCCATACGTTTCTTCGTGATTAATAATTTCTAACACACATCCTTCAAGGACGCCCTTTAACATTTCAGTGATATTTTCCATTTCCGCTTATTCCTCCTTCGCTACTAATTATTACTTACTACCAGTACATAGTATCACTTAATAGCGAGCGTGTCAAAGAAAAAGTGCCACTCGTGAAAAACGATTAGCACTTGATTTTACGGTGTTAATCCAGTCATTTCCAGACTTTTTTGCCAAATTTCTTGCTGATTTTTTTGATTTAATGCATGTTTTGCGGGCTGTTCCACGATTGTTAAATTAAAAAACTTGCCACTGACAGTACTTAATTCTGGCGCTGTGGCTAAATAGTACAGTGCCTCCCCAGCAACTTCAGGTGCTTGCAAAAACCGCCAAGTCACATGATGTAAAAACCA
This sequence comes from Culicoidibacterales bacterium, assembly GCA_051660865.1. Classification (GTDB taxonomy): domain Bacteria; phylum Bacillota_I; class Bacilli_A; order Culicoidibacterales; family ZOR0006; genus ZOR0006. The sequence goes on from JBOFQK010000075.1 coordinate 33,236, forward strand.
CCGGTATATCTTTCCATTGTTTTCTCCAATATTCGTTCTAACCGCACCAGGATGCATCGCATTAATCGTAACTCCCGTTCCTTGTAATTGGGCAGCTAATTGCCAAACCGTTAATAATTGTGCCGTTTTTGAAGCACCATAACTTCTCAAACCAGTATATTTCCGTTTTTTCCAATTTAAGTCATTAATATCCAGTCCATTAAAGCGGTGACCTTCTGAATTAATTTGAATAATTCTTGCTGGCTGTGACGCAATTAACCGCTCAAGCAAGATTTTTGTTAGCAAAAATGCTGCCAAGTGATTTACGCAAAAAACAGTTTCAATCCCTTCAGACGTATACAGCTTTTTTGTCGCATAAATTCCTGCACTATTGATCAAAAGTTCAATCCGAGGATACTTTGCTAAAATTAAGTTCCCTGCCCGCGCAACTTGGCTGAGATTTGTAAAATCAGCAATCACATAGTCAACACTCACCGCATACTTTTGCTCAAGTTCAAATTTCACTGCTTCGGCTTTCTGTTGATTTCTTGCCACGAGTACTAAATTTCCTCCCCCTGCGGCTACTGCACGCGCTGCTTGATAACCCACTCCCGAAGTTGCTCCAGTAATGACGCAAGTCTGGCCTTTCATTGATACTGTACTCTTTTTTTGTTGCGCACGGTCATTTTTCAAAAAAATGAGTTGTGCTGGAAACTGAAATTTCATTTTTATCACCTACCCAAAAAACTTCCGCATAAACCAACGATACGCAATTCTAACTCCAGGAATGCCATCATAAATATCACCCCACAAATCGTAATAGTCACGTTGGTGACTAATCAATCCTTCATCATTAAAAGTCAGTTTCGTTAAACCATAAATTGCTTTTTCCGGAAAAAATCGAAAAGCCATTGTCATTTTCCACTCCATCATTACCACACGATCTGTTTGTGAGATATCATAAATATCCATTTTGAGACTTTTACACCGTTTCGTTAATCGATTACACATTGCTTGAAAATTCGACTTGCCTTCAATTTGTTGAATCGAATCATGAAAAATAATCTCTTCCGCATAATAAGGAAAAATATGTGCCCACTCAGGCTTTCCAACCGTATTATACGTTTTCGACCACTCACTGCGAATTTCTGCTAACGTGAGCATTGGCTTTGCCATATAACTCCCCCCCTACTTCCATACTTTTTGTGTGTTTCACTATACGGAACCGTTTTGCCCCTGTCAACTAAAACTCCTAACTATTTGTTGAAAAATAAAAAAGCTTTAGGAACCAAAATCCCTTAAAGCTTTCATTATTCGATTCCAACCTATTCATACCGTTGTAGCCATAATTCAAAGTCACTATAACTTTGTGGGTCCCACTGTTGGAAGACAAAATATTCTCGACCTTGAATCACTACCAATTTTTCA
>JBOFQK010000076.1:0-7131 GCA_051660865.1 Culicoidibacterales bacterium
ACTGGTGCTGGGACGTGCTCAACGACAGCTTCAAGAATTTCTTCAATTCCAATTCCTGATTTTGCCGATGCTAACACCGCATACTCAGTATCTAAACCAACTAAGTCTTCGATTTCAGCTTTCACACGCTCAGGTTCTGCACTTGGTAAGTCAATTTTATTGATAACTGGAATGATTTCTAAATCATTATCAATCGCTAAATAAACATTGGCTAACGTTTGCGCTTCAACACCTTGAGCCGCATCGACAACAAGTAATGCACCTTCACACGCTGCTAATGAACGTGAAACTTCATACGTAAAATCGACGTGTCCTGGTGTATCAATTAAATGGAAAAGGTAATCTTTTCCGTCTTTAGCCGTATATGTTAATTGCACGGCATTTAATTTGATTGTGATTCCACGCTCACGCTCAAGTTCCATTGAGTCAAGTAATTGGGCCTTCATATCTCGTGACTTGACAGTTCCTGTTGATTCAAGAATGCGGTCAGCCAAAGTTGACTTTCCGTGGTCGATATGGGCAATGATTGAAAAGTTACGCATCCGTGACTGTAACTCTAATTTTTGCTCTTTCGTCATTTTGCTCATATATCTTCACTACTTTCGTTTCAAAAATTTCTCTGTGACTGTCTGGGTTCGTTCATGATCAATCGCACATTTTGGCTTCCATGTTCATGTCACACCGCCAAACGACAGACTTCGCTATCCATTATAGCAATTTTTCGAGTAAATTTATAGCGAATTTTTGGTTTCCAAGATTTTTTTTCGTAGTGCCTATCAAATTTGGTTTGCTTTCGTTGTTATTCAGTTGTTTTCAGTGAACTCTCCCTCCTAAACGATGTCTATCGCTCTAAAAGGGGATTGCGGTTCGCTTTTAATTCAAAATCATTACGATTTATTTCTTCGTTATAATACCGATTTAAGCACACACTGTCAACTATTTACTTCGAGTTTTTTATTTATTGTCGGAATCCTCACTAAGAAATAATAATACTTCCCAATGTAGAGCGCAATAATCACACCTTTCATCACTAAACTATCAATGAAAAACAAAGGAAATAACAACATCACACTCGCAAAACTTAAGATTGTCCATTTCTGCTTGCTCGTCATTGCCCGTTCTGCGACGTAATCAGCAAGATATAATTGATAAATTTTCGTCTGCTTGAACCAAGTGTCAAAACGTTTTGAGCCTTTTACAAAACAAACTGATGCGAGCAATAAAAACGGAGTCGTTGGAATGACTGGTAAGATCATGCCAACAAACGCCAATCCTAAAGCGATAAAACCACAACTCACATACAGGGCCTGGCGAATTTTTTTCATCTTTTTTCTCCTCTAAAGCTATTTGAATTAATAAAACATATGCTTAATAAACGCAATTGGACGATAAATCAACAATCTTGGCCCTGAAAAACGCATCACTGCCTTGATTTCCTCACGTTTTTGCTTTTGGTAACAATGAATCGGACACTTTTGGCAACTTGTCTTTTGTTCTTGAAACTTACAATACGTGAGCCGTTTATGTGCATAGGCGTGCAGTGCTTCACACTGCTCACACCGCGTAGCCATGCCATGTTTTTTTTGGCAATATAAATCAATCATTAGTGTAATTGTTGCTTTTTCAAATGCAATTTTGCCTTGCTTAGCCATTATTTCGCTCCTTTTAACTTCATAACACCTTGTTCAATCTCATAGACAACATCGGCAATTGCCGTTGTTGAACGACGATGCGAACTGAAAAGTACCGTTTTGCTTTGAGCGTAGGCTTGAAGTGACTGTAAAATTTGCGCTTCATTTAACGCATCTAAATTACTTGTTGGTTCATCTAAAATAAGTACTGCACCATCATGTAAAAACAGTCGCGCTAAGCCAAGCCGTTGTCGTTCACCGCTTGATAACATCGAACCAAGTTCACCAACTTGACTTTCATATCCATTTGGCAATTGACTAATCCACTCATGCAAGGCAGCTTTTTTCGCTGCGGCTTGAATTTCGACTAACGATGCCGTTGGTTTCCCTAAGGCAATATTGGCGCGAATCGTGTCGTTAAATAAAAACGTTTCTTGACTCATCACACTTTCAATCGTTCGCAACGTCTTCGTTGGCAGTTGTGTCAGTTTTCGATCATTCATCCGAATTTCACCACTTTTAGGATCGAAATAACGTAACAATAATTTAAACAACGTACTCTTCCCACTTCCGCTTGGACCAACAACCGCAACTTTAGTTCCAGCCGCAATTGTTGCTGAAACATCAGTTAATACCGGTGTCGCTTCATCGTAAGTAAAGGCAACTTGGGCTAACGTCATTTGCTCAACTTGACACGGTTCATTCCCCGTAATTTGTTCAACTTCAGGCACTTCATCCAATAAATCAAATAACCGTTGTGCACAAGCAAATGTATGACCAAGCGTATTCGCTAATCGACTTAAGGCCACAACTGGTCCAAACGATGAAGCGACAATCACAATTGCAAAGAGCATTGCCGTTAAGCTAATCACACCTTGGCTGTATAACACAAGACCAATAACCGTCGCACTAATAATCGCAGCTGAAATCAAAATATCACTTAAACCACTAATCGTTGCTTCGTCATGCTTCAACGTTGCTAACTGTGCATTTAATTGCTCTGATTGTTGATCAAGTTTCGCTAATTGCTGACGTTGTTGCCCAAAATGAATAATTTCTTTTAGACCGTGTAATGAATCTAAGACAACTGTATTTCCTTGATTAAACGCATCACGGTAAGCAACACCTGCTGGACCAACATTTTTTGACCCATACAGTGGCAAGCCAATTCCAATGAGCACGAAGAAGACAAATCCGATCCAAGCAAAAACGATATGCACTTGGGCAAGCAACCCACAAATCAGTAAACTTGTTAGTAGTGCAATCACAATCGGTGCAATCGTGTGGGCATAGAAAACTTCCAGCATTTCAATATCACTTGTGACCAACGCGACAAGTTCACCTTTAGCTTTCGTCTCTAATTTAGCTGGTGCTAATTGACGTAAATGTCCAAAAATTTTATCGCGTAGTTGCATTAAAATTTTAAAGGCAACATAATGACCTGACAGTTGTTCACCATAACGGAAAACACCACGTAAGATAGCTAGTATTACCATCACCACAATTGCTGTCGTAAATGACATCGTTGTTTGTTCACCAATCAGCGCTCCAAGAGCGACAATTGCAAACCCTGAAATTAAAATTGCGGCTAAAAAGCCAATGACTCCAAGGAAAATCGTCGCTGCCATCACTGGCACTAACGTGCGTAACTCCTTGATCAGTCGTAACATAATCTTGATTCCTGAATCACGTTTCATTTAGTGAACCTCCCGAATTTGCTCTAAGCGTTGTTGTTGTTGCCAAAGTGTTGCATATTGACCATTGTTTGCTAACAACGTTTCATGCGTCCCTTGCTCAACTAATGATCCTTGTTCTAACACGTGAATAAACGGCACAGCTTTGACATTTGCTAAACGGTGGGTAATGACGATCACCGTTTTCGTTGTTCCTAACTCATGAATTGCTTCCCAAATCGCATTTTCACTCTCAACATCAACATTTGACGTTGCTTCATCAAAAATATAGCAATCGCGATCAGCTAAAATTGCCCGTGCGAGCGCAAGTCGCTGCTTTTGCCCACCTGATAATTCACTTCCAGCCATACCAACTGACGTCGCAATTCCCGCCTTCATCGCTTGCACATCATCAAACAATCGTGCTTGTTTTAAGGCTAATTCCATTTCTCGCTCGGTCGCTTCCGGGTTCGCAATCAATAAATTATCCGCAATAGTTCCTGTGAAAATATAACTATGCGCATCAACATAACCAATTTTTTGCGCCACTGTTTCACTACTAATTGCCGTACTGTCGCATGAACCGTATTGAAGATGCCCCTTCGCAACTAATAATTGTTTCGCCAACACTTTCGCTAACGTACTCTTCCCACTGCCGCTCGTTCCAACAATTGCACTGACTTGATTTGCTTTGAATTCAGCCGTAATTTGACTTAACACCTCACGCCCATCAAAACTCACTGTCACATTATTCGCATAAATTGCCGGAGATTGTTGTGGCCATGATTGTTCAGCGACAACTGTTTCAGGATGAGCATAATCAAGCACCGCAAAAATCCGCTCACTTGCTGCCATCCCATTCATCGCAATATGGAAATACGATCCCAATAAACGTAAAGGAATAAAGAACTCGGCCGCTAATAAGATAATAATAAATAAACCACCAATTGTAATTGCACCTTGTTGGTACTGGATTAAACCGACAATACTCCCCGCAGCTGCTCCACCAAAGGCGACAACATCCATAATCGTAATCGAATTCAACTGCATACTTAACACTTTCATCGTCGTTTTCCGGAAGCGCTCAGCCTCTTCGTTCATCGCTTGATGATACGCTTCATCTTGTTGGAATAAATGTAACGTCGTTAACCCTTGTAAGTTTTCTAAAAACGTTGCGCCTAAGTCAGCGTAATTATTCCAGTACGCACTCAAAATTCGTTTCGCGATTTTCATAATCGCAATAATTGATAACGGAATCAATGGGACACATAAGATAAACACCAATGCCACAGGTAACGAAATCGTCGCAATGACAAAGAAAAGTACGACTGGCGCTAAAACCGCGTAAAAGAATTGCGGTAAATAACGACTAAAATAGACTTCTAGTTGTTCAATTCCATCAATCGCAACTTGAACAAGTGTCGCCGTTTTTCCTACTTTTGAAGCTTGATGACCTAATTCAAGTAATTTTTGATACATTAAGTGCCGTAATGTCGTTCGCGATTGTGCCGCCGACAAATACGCATATTTCCCTTGCATGCGATAGGCTCCAAATTTCAAAGCTAATAAAGCGATAAAGACAACCATCACTCGACTCACCGTCAAACTCCCCGTCACTTGAATCGCAAAAATTGAGGTTGCACTACTCACAGCATCTAAATTACTTGGCTGAATCAAATGCTGAATCATTAAACCAAGGATGTAAATAATCCCGATATTACTCGCTAAAATTGCTAGTTGACTGAGCACAGTCAATAAAATTTGTTTTTTTGCCGTTGGACACAGTCCAATCAAGCGTTTGTTAATCATCATTGTTGTGATACTCCTTTAAATAAACTTCCTGACTTATGTTCGCTTCGAAGTAAACCGTCATTGTTCCGCTTTACTTCCACATTCGTAATCATACCGTTTTACTCATGTTAAGTCAATGAAATATTCATTTTTTTCGTAATTATTACGTTTTAAATCTAATTAGCTAAACTTTCCCTTGCTTTTTTTGGTGATCGCTGATTTTTTATCAATACTGTTTAGAAAAGATCCACCCTTATCGTTAAAAAATGGCCTACTATCATTCCAACTGGCTATCTGACTGCGATTAAAATGACGTCTCGCAAAAGTTTTTTTGCAAAAACGCAAATTGGCTCTTGCTATTTTTTGTTATTTTATCTATAATTGTTCGTGGCGGTAAAATTTTTTATTGAATCAAACCAGAAATTTTGTTAAAATGCAAACGTTGACACGTTAATACCGGAGGTGAACGGAATGGCAAATATTAAGTCACAAGTTAAACGTATTAAAACGAATGAAAAACGTCGTTTATCAAACCAAGCTTTCAAATCTTCAATGCGTACAGCAGTGAAAAACGTTGAAAAAGCGGTTTTAGCTAATGATAAAGATGCTGCAACAACAGCATTAGTAGTAGCATACAAAAAATTAGATACAGCTGCTACAAAAGGAATTGTACACCCTAACTTCGCTGCGCGTAACAAATCTCGCTTAGCATCTAAAGTAAACGGATTATAATTTCGTAAGGCACCCAATTGGGTGCCTTTTTTATTTAAGCGTTTGACACCGGTGTTTCAAAACAGGAAATGAAGGAAACATCTGTTTCTGGTGACCAAGTGGTAGTCATGGCGAACTTGAAATAAGACAGCAAGAAGTTGTCATGACGGGCTTGGCGAAGAAACAGAAGGTGGAGACGCGTTAAAACTAAGTGCTGACGGTGGTACTACAACAAAGTAATTAAGGTAGTATCGGAGCGATAGAAAAATTAGCAAGGATTGACAGGCAGCCTAACATGTTTTAGTCTTTACTTGCTTGCAAAAACAATACGACCATTTGATATTATTGATATCAATGGTCGTATTTTATTTTGCGAACCGCAAGCAATTCTGCTTTTATAGAAATTGGTGCAGAACCGACAGCAATCACTCAACTCGAGATGCCGCCCGTCAATCCTTGTGTTTTTTCAAGCTTCGAAACCGGAAGCATGATATAAAACCTAAGCGTTTGAGTGCTGTGCTTTCACAAAAAATAGAAAAAGAAAGCATCAGGACGGAATGGCAAAAAAAGGAAGTGAGCGTCTATTCACGTTGGAAAAGGCCAAGGATTCAAGTTTCCACTAGTGTGGCTAGAAAATAAGCAAAATCAAAGCGAGTTCCTCATGAACTCATGAGAGTTTGCGATTTTCTGAACGCTGGAGTGATTAGCGTGTCAAAACGTAAAATCCGAATGGGTTTCACATAAACCCACCAGAGTTTACGTTTTGACAAGTCCCGAAGTGCGTTCTAACAAATCAAACAATTAAGGTTAAATCTACTCTTGGTGCAAAGGCTGATAACAAGGCATTTGACCAAGACTTCTTTCATCAAAATCAAAAAAAGACGCACATTCCATTCTGGTCATGTGCGTCTTTTTTGATGTGTTTACATTTGAAAAGCAATTAACTCTTGATTCGCAACCTTAATTTGCTCTGGTGTTGTTGGTTGCTTTGTTAATGCGTGGGCTTGTAAATACTGCACAACTTGTCCTGATGCTTCCTCTAATGTTGCCCCCATAATATGATGCCCAAAATCAACTAACTCTAATACTACCCCATCAAGATCTTTTGTCATTTTTGCATAAATTGTTTGTCCCATGTTTTTATTCCTCCAAATTTCTTTTTATACCTTTATTATCGCTAAATCCAAAGCGATGTAAAGCCTTTCGTATGAAAGAAAACTTTTTTAATCGGGCTATCTATACAGACATTCCGCCTGTCGCAATTTTCACTAAAAGTTGTCTAGTTAACTTGGAGCTTTTCTTGAAATTTGACTACACAACTTCAA
>JBOFQK010000077.1:0-7841 GCA_051660865.1 Culicoidibacterales bacterium
GATGGGAACCAACGTCAATATGAATCAGGTGTCTCAATTGAAGGCATCGCGCAAAGTATTTCACCAGGATTAAAAAAGCGTGCCGTTGCCGGTCGTGTCAATGGAGATATCTATGATTTCAATCGTCCAATCGAAGCAGATGCAACAGTGGAAATCATTACTAACGATATGCCAGAAGCATTTGAAATTTTAAATCACTCAACAGCGCATTTATTAGCTCAAGCAGTGAAAAATTTATTCCCTGAAGCAAAATTTGGAGTTGGACCAGCAATTGAAGAAGGCTTCTATTATGATATCGATCCAGGTGCAGTTGCGATTACTGAGGCCGATTTACCGAAAATCGAAAAAGAAATGAATCGTTTAGTAAAACAAAATTTCCCGATTGAACGTGCAGAAGTATCACGTGATGAAGCGTTAGCATTCTTTGCCAATGATGAATATAAAACAGAACTCATCGCTGCAATTGATAAAAAAGTGCCAGTATCGCTTTATCGTCAAGGTGAGTTTACTGACCTTTGTATGGGTGGACATATTGGGACAACTGGAAAAATGAAACACTTCAAATTATTAAGCATCGCAGGTGCTTACTGGCGTGGAGATTCAAACAATAAACAGTTACAACGGATCTATGGAACATCACACTTTAGTAAAGAAGCTTTAGCTAGCTATTTAGAGTTATTACAAGAACGTCGCGAGCGTGATCACCGTAAAATCGGAAAAGAGCTAGAGTTATTTGCCTTCAATGATTTAGCCGGAAAAGGACTGCCAATTTGGTTACCAAATGGTGCGTCAATTCGTCGTGAATTAGAGCGTTATATCGTGGATAAAGAATTACAACAAGGCTATGAGCACGTGTATACACCATGCATGGGTTCAGTTGATTTATACAAAAAATCAGGGCATTGGGATCACTATCATGAAGATATGTTCCCGCCAATGGAAATGGAAAATGAGCAACTCGTTTTACGTCCAATGAACTGTCCGCACCATATGATGGTTTATACAAATAAACCACGTTCATACAAAGATTTACCAATCCGTATTGGTGAACTAGGACAAATGCACCGTTATGAAAAATCAGGAGCATTAACTGGATTAGAGCGTGTACGTGGAATGTGTTTAAATGATGCGCATATTTTCGTAACGAAAGAGCAAATCAAGTCAGAGTTTAAAAAAGTGCTTGATTTAATTCATGATGTTTATCAAGATTTCGGAATTGAAGCTTCATATTACCGTCTTTCATTGCGTGATCCAGAAGATACTGAAAAGTATTACAATGATGATGCAATGTGGGAAACAGCACAAGATATGTTACGTGATGTTTTAGTTGAAGCAGGTGTTGAATTCGTTGAAGCTGAAGGTGAAGCAGCATTCTACGGACCAAAACTTGATATCCAAATTAAAACAGCTTTAGGACACGAAGCAACATTATCAACAATCCAGTTAGACTTCTTATTACCAGAACGTTTTGACTTAACATACATTGATGCTGATGGAAGTAAAAAACGCCCAGTTGTTATCCACCGTGGTGTAATTTCAACAATGGAGCGAATGACATCATTCTTAATTGAAGAGTACAAAGGTGCCTTCCCGACATGGTTAGCACCAGTACAAGTTGGAATTATTCCGGTATCAAATGAAATTCATTTAGCGTATGCCCAAGAAATCTTTGCGACATTAAATGCGATGAACATGCGTGTTCAGCTTGATACACGTGAAGAAAAAATGGGTTACAAAATCCGTGAAGCGCAAGTGAAGAAATATCCATATACGTTAGTGTTAGGTGATTCTGAACAAGAACAAGGAACGGTTACATACCGTCAGCATGGATCGCAAGCACAAACAACGGTGACAAAAGCTGAATTCATCGAGTTATTACTCAACGATATTAAGCGTAAAAGCCGGACTGAAAACTAATCAAACACAAATCGCTAACGATTAGAATGAACGAATCAGTCAAAAACCAATTTTAAAAAGAGTAAAGTCTGCAAAAAAGTGCTGACTTTACTCTTTTTTTTCGATAAAAGTGAAATTTCATATGAAAAACGTCATAAAAAAAGAGTGTTTAATTGTAAAAATTATGTATTTATTCACGATGATAGCAGCGTGTCTCATGATTTTATTTTGCAGTATTCACCTTTAAAATAGTATAAAATCAACAAAAAAATCCAAGAAAAACACTTAAAAAAACCTGAATTGCTAAGAAAAGCGATGAATAATCAGTTTCGATAACTGAATTTTCTCAGAAGAAGTTAGCTAGCAAATTTAATAATTGATGAATGGATATTTTCCCCAAAAAAACGGTAATGAAATAAACACATAACCTTAGCAGGAAATATATGGTTTTCCGAATGAGAAAGCGTAGAATAGGGAATGTAACAAAGGGGACACTTTCTATTGAGAAGGTGAAAGGCTTTTAACTTTAGGGCCCGAAGTTAAAAGCAAGGTGTCACTTTGGTTATTAGTAATGATGCTACCAGATCAAAAAGAAGCTAATATGTGAATAGCAAAATTAACGGTCGAATTGTTACTAGTTTAAAATTTTTTATGGCGATGGCGCGAATTGAATGGGCAAAGACTCAAGTAAAGTTTAGCGTCATCATAAACATCTGAGATTCTCTAAATTAGAGGAGGATAAGCTTATGAAAACGAATAAAAAATACCTAATTGGTACAGGAGTTGCCGCAGCGGTTTTAGCAGTTGGGGGAACAGTGGCATTCTTCACATCAACTGATTCTATCACCAATCCATTTGCAACTGGATCAACAACTGATAATGATGACAATGCGGGAATTGATGTTGTTGAAGATTTCCGTACATTAGCCTTAAGTGATGATCAAATGCGAGCAACAGATGAAGAGTACACTTTACTAGGTGTAACATATAAAAATGTTAACCCGATTCGTGGATTTGAAGAATATGATAATGATGATGATGCAGTAACTGATAAAGCAGATAACTACGGTGAAAAACCTGAACTTAATGGCGAAGGACCAACTGAAATGTTACCAGGTGAATTGTTTATTAAACAAATGCGTGTTAATAGTACGGTTAATTATAACCAATATTTACGCATTATGCCGGAAATCGTATTTGATGGTGAACCAGTAACATTCGACATTGCGGCTATAAAAGTAAGTAGCGGTACTCCTTATGTAGAAATTTCGTTACCAGATCAACCAGGTAGTCTCATTATTGAGCTTGATCCAAGCGTATTAACTGATTGGACACTAGGAAGTGATGGTTACTTCTATTACGATTCAGTATTTGCACCAGAAGCATTTACACCTGATATTGTTCGTTCTGTTGTCATTACAGCTGATGCTGAAAATGCGTGGCAAAATAAAACGTTAGATATTACCTTGAATGCCGATTCAATTCAAGCAACAGATGATGCTTGGTCTAGTTGGGCACCAGTAGATGTACCACAACCATAACTATAGCTATAAAGCGCAAGCTTGCTCAGCATTAGCGAGCGAGCTTGCGCGTTTTTTATTCCTAGCAATAGGGAGGAGTAAGGGAGGTATGGCAGATGAAAAAAGTAATTGTATTACTCATTGCTATACTGCTCGTAATCATGAACGGAAAAATGTCAATTCAAGCAGATACAATTATCATTCCGCCAAGTATCCAATTAATTGGTGATGCAAAAGAACTTGCTTTTACACAGACGGATGAACCTGGATTTGTGTATACCGATAAATTTTTACCTGGTCAAACACTTGAACGGACATTAACAATTCGTAATGTTAAAAATGTACCATTTAGACTCAGTTTTAAACTTGAACGGACATCAGATGTGATTCCTGAAATTGATTTGTTCGATCAATTGAATATTACTATTTCCGACAGTGATACAAATCAAGTACTTTGTACGGGTGTAATTGAAAATTGTGAGCAACGTCAATTATATGCAATTTTAAAACCGGGCGATGTGAGAAATCTCACAATGACGGTAACATTTAATAAAGATGCGGGCAATGAATATAAAAACAAAAGCGGACAATTTGATTGGGTTTTTGATGCGATTGTCGAAGGAGTGCCAACTACGGGAAATCCGACAATCCCAACGATCCCAACAACAGGAAATCCATTAGTTAATACTGGTTTATTTGCCTTAGAATTAGCGACAATCGGAATCGTACTCTTCGCCAGTGGACGTTACCTTATGAAACGAAAAAAATAAAATTCTCGCCAACAAGGAAGCGTTTAGAGGAAGGAGGACGAGGTTATGAAACGAAATGTAAAATGGCTTAAATCTTTAGGTGTATTATTAGGGATAATTGGAGTTGGATTGACGTTAAGTTTAACGCCAACGACATTTAGTTATTTAATAAGCCAAGATGATATTACAAACAACTTTTCTAATGGTGCAGTTGAAATTGAAATTGAAGAAATTTTTACAACACCAGAAGTTTGGGACGGTTCAGCATATCAAAAGATAGTGCAAATTAAAAATCTAGGAACAAAACACAGTCTTATTCGGGTAGCAATTGTTCCACGTTGGGAAAATAGTGATGGGACACCATTTGCAGGAGACACAAGCCTATTAGAAATTGCGTTTGCAAATCAAGATGCAATCCCAGGTTGGAAAGCAGGTGGTGACGGGTATTATTATTACACCGACAAAGTCGACACTAATGCGCTAACGAACCAAATTGTGACAAATGTGACTTTTTTACCAGAAATTGATCCACTTATTTTAGCACGTTATCGTGATAAAGTATTAATTGTTGAGGTGAAAGCTGAAGCAGTGGTTGCAAATAGTGAGGCATATCAAAATGTTTGGTCACAAATGGCAGGGAGTAATTCGAGCACTGATTTAATGCTTGAAGCGCTAATTGCAACACCGTAAGAGAGGAGGAAGGGAAAATGCTAAAAAAACAGATTTCGAAAATTGCATTACTTCTTGCAACTATTCTATTTATCCAACCTTATTTAAGTGTAGTTGCAACTCTTGCGGTTTCGGCAACAGCAGTTGTTGAAATTGCAGAAATTGTTAATCAGCAACCGGTGGTTCAGTCAGGAGTAACAGTTAATCAAGTTGCCAAAAAAACTGCAGCAAATCAATTAGAAGTGGTTACGACATTAGTGAGCGACCAACCTCTAGCAGAATTTATGTTGAAATATACAGTGAACGGACAATTTACGATTATTCGTGAAAATAGCACACTAAAAAATAGTGCTGATCAGCAAATAGCTATGGAAAAAGCATTAGTAATACCAACAACCCTGAAAAATGAAGCAATACCGCTAGGTGGATTGGGAACAACAAGCTTCGTTGTAGGTGGTAGTGATCAAAATGTGATTATTTATGGAGTTGCTCTATCGGCAGGAGAAAAGTATACGCTAACAACAAACTATGATCTTTCAAGTGTAGCTAGTAGTGGAGATTTTCTACTATTTTCACCACAAATTTTAGATTATCGTTTGTATGAAAGTAATCAAGTGCCAATGGCAATTGATTTGCAAGCTAGTTCACCAACAGTTAAGCTTACAGAAGTAGTATCACTTCAAACAACACCAGAAGTGACAACACCAGAAGTGACAACACCGGAAGTAACAACACCGGAAGTAACAACGCCAGAAGTAACAACGCCAGAAGTAACAACACCGGAAGTAACAACACCGGAAGTGACAACACCAGAAGTGACAACACCAGAAGTGACAACACCAGAAGTGACAACACCGGAAGTAACAACGCCGGAAGTAACAACACCAGAAGTGACAACACCGGAAGTAACAACGCCGGAAGTAACAACACCAGAAGTGACAAAAAAACCAACAGATAGTTCCTCAATTGAAGCGAATACGAAACAGCCAGTTGATACAATTGCTCCAGTTGAAGTGGCAACACCGCCAAGTATTGTACCATTTATGGCTATCCAACCATTTGCAGAAGTTTCACAATTAACATTAGATAAAACAGTTGTTCGCAAAGATAGTGGCTATCAAAATTATGAAGTGACACTTGATATTAATGGAGTGCCTGCAACAACTGATCCAATTCCAGTAGATATTGTACTTATTCTTGATAAATCAGGAAGTATGAGCGAGGGGAATCCAACGAAAATTAGTAAATTAGTGACAGCAGCCGAAAATTTTGTTGGGACAATGATGACAGTAGAAACTGATGTTCGGATGTCGTTGATTAATTTCTCTGATAGTGCAGCAAATGTAGATTTTGATACGACATCAGCAGTCAATTACTGGACAGCGAATGCAGCCGCAATGAATACGGCGATTAATGATACAACAGGTGGATGGACAAATATTGATGATGCCTATTTGAAAGCGAATATTGCTTTGCAAACATCACGAGCAAATGCCGAAAAATTTGTTGTATTATTTACTGATGGTCTTCCAACCGCATTTGTACGCCAAAACGGAACGATAGTCACAAATGCAAATGCAAATACAGCACGGACAGAAGCAAAAGCATCTTACGATCAAATTATTACAAATTATACACCGGATCCTGCAATGTATGCGATTGGTTTATTTACTGGGACAGTTGATGTAACGGCTCAAGACTTTTTATTTAGTATTCAAAATCAAGAAACAGTAAAATCAACATATTTGAGTAAATATTATACTGATAATGCCAACAATTTAAATAGTATCTTTACAACGTTAGCCGAAAGTATTAAGGCACAAATTTTGCCGGACATGGCAGTAAGTGCGGTAGTAAGAGATGTTGTGACACCACAATTCTTATTAGCTGATGTGCCAAACTTCCGATTTATTGATCATTTAGGTGATGAAATTCCATTAACAATCGTAACGCATAGCAATCCTCTAGCTGAACACGAGGTGCGGATTACGAAAGTAACATGTGATTTGCAACCAGTTAGTTCGGCTAATCCAGCTAATTGTGACCAGTTTGAAGTTAATTTAGACAGTTTAAAAGCCACAAATGCTAAACTAGTGTACGACATAAAATTACGGGATGAAAATTTTTATGGAAATGAGATTCCAACCAATGTTGTTGCTAATATTACATATCATCATCCAGTTACAGACGAAGTGTTTACACAAGAATTTCCAATTCCTAATGTAACAATTCCACAGCCAGAACTCGAAGTGAAAACTCAATTTGACAAAACAGCAACACTCGTACCTGGAAGTACAAATTTATTTGAGATTGCCTTAAGTATTAGTGGCCAAATCGATAGTGTTCCTGGGCAAAATGCACGGATAGTGATTGCAATTGATACCTCAACACATTCGGCAACACGAATTAATGAGATGAAAGCAGCAATTCAAACCTTTATGGAACAGGTGATAACGACTGATACCCAAGAAAAAATCACAATTAATATAATTACTTATGATAGTAATGCGAATAATTCTTCGGGTAACTTTACACGTGATTTAGGTTTACTCAACACAGCTTTAGCGGGAGTACAAGTTAGTAATAAAACAAACAGCGAAATGAGTGCGGCCTTTAATTTTGGTGGTAATCAACTAGCTAGCGGGAATCAACAAGATGATACAGCATTACGATTTTTAGTTGTGATAGCAGGTGGTCTTCCAACAGAAACACCAGCTAAAACGACAAAAGGATTCTTGGATGTTTTTGTCAAAAATCCAATCGACCTAACAGCTGTATTTACAGTTGGTTTATTCCCAACAACAACTTCAAGTGCTGATCAAACAACAGCATTTACGAACTTTGCTAAGTGGCAAAATGCCGTACCTGCCGCATTTTATCGTGATACATTCTATCCAAGTGGGGCAACAATGACACAAAATTCAGGCTTAGTAACTGCGCTTAATGTTGTAGCAGAAATTATTATTGGTCGTGTCTATGACGTCTATGCGTATGCAGCAAGAATTGA
>JBOFQK010000078.1:0-2032 GCA_051660865.1 Culicoidibacterales bacterium
CGAAAAAACACAAACCCCAATGGATTCTTGAAGGAATCCTCTTGAGTTTTGTTTATTTTTCAGCCACACTGCCAGTCAAGACTGACGTGCTCAAACACTCAATTCGTTAAAAAACATCCGCCTCAATCATCTTCATCAAACAACGAATCAGATGGTGAAAACCAAGCCATCTCAAGTAGTTATGGAGACGTTAAATATTCAAGGAATGATGAAAAATAAACACTTAGCGAAAGCAATTCAGAAACAAGGATTATACGAACTTAAACGCCAATTGATGTACAAATGCCAAAAATACGGCATTGCATTCATTGAGGCAGATATGTGGTTTCCATCGTCAAAGCAATGTTCGCATTGTGGAGCCTGCCACTTTACGATTGACCGCGATTTGAACGCTGCTATCAACTTGAGTAACTATCAATTTGCTTCATCACTGAAACGATGAAATAAATGTGTAGGATTCGTTGTATCAAGAACTTTACGCCCCTGGAGTGTTAGAACAAACAAAAGTAGCTGCCCTGTCCTTGGAAACAAGTTTCACAGGTTAGCCAAATTGAACACGCTGAACGGGGAAGCAAACAGTTTGTTGTAAAGTTTTGAGATGTTTATAAACTTTTACAATAAATTGGCAACGGAACTCAAGATGTCCAAAGTACTGAACAATAAGCTGCGTTTATTGTATTTGCAGCAAATTTTACTCGAAGAGACGAATGAACAGTATCCATTAACAGTCGAAGAGTTGATTCAACGCCTCTACGATGTCGGCTTAAGTGCTGAGCGCAAAACAATTTATGCTGATATGAAAATTTTAGAAGCATTTGGTCTAGATCTCATTTGTGAACAACGCAATCATAATCGGGCCAATCATTATTATATTGGTCAACAACAATTTCAGTTGCCAGAAGTAAAATTGTTAATTGATGCGGTTCAATTTTCGAAGTTTATTACACCGAAAAAGAGTCGGGAACTGATTGAAAAGATTACGCAATTGACGAATCACCATGAAGCTGCGTGGTTGAAAGAACGATTGGTTGTCCAACAAGTAAATAAAAAAGTAAATGAACAAATTTATATTTCGCTCGATTTGATTTTGGAAGCGTTACGGCAAAAAAAGCGGATAAAGTTTACGTACTGGCATTATAATTTGCAACGGGAATTGGTGGCGAAATATGCTGGTGAGCGGTATGAAGTGACACCATATGCTTTAACGTTGTATGAGCATCGGTATTATTTAATTGCCTATCATCAACGCTACCAAAAGCTTGCGCATTTTCGGGTTGATTTGTTAAAGGATGTCGCATTAAGTGAAAAGTGTGCGGAAGTTGTGGCGGAGTATGAAGCTTTTAATGTTGCTGAGTATACGTCGGGGATGTTTAGTATGATGAAAGGTGAGCGCCAACGTGTCGAATTATGTTGGCACAAAAAGCAATGGAATGCGGTTGTTGATCGCTTTGGGCCTCAAGTATTTGTGATTGCAGAAACACAAACTCATGTCACAATCGCAGTGGAAATTGAATGTTGTACTGCCTTTTATGCCTGGGTTTTCAAGTTTGGCAATGATGTCGTGATTCAAGCACCAAAGCAGGTGAAACAAGCATATATTGATTATTTACAAGCAGCTTTACGCCAATATCAGTCGTGATTTTTTTCGCTGTCCAAAAAATGACCCAACGAAAAGAAACCGCTTTGCTATACTAAAAGTGAAGTTCAGCGTTGTTCATGTACAACGCAAAAAATGGAGGGAACAATATGGAAAAAACAGTCAAAAAAATTGTACGTAACCGCTTGTGGATGATTGCCTTAATGCTTGTTTTCATTACGGGGTGTGGAAGTAATGCAACAACTTCAAGTGGGGAGACTACAACACCGAGTACGGAAACAACACAAACAACAACCCCGAGTGTGGAAGAAGAAACATCAAGTGTGGACGCAACCCCAAGTGTCGAGGAAACCCCAAGTGTCGAAGTAACTCCAAGTGCGACAACTGAACAAAAGAATGCTTTGAAAACAGCGGAAAATTATTTAAAGTTCACAG
>JBOFQK010000079.1:0-2128 GCA_051660865.1 Culicoidibacterales bacterium
TTGGCTTTGTAGCTCAGTCGGTAGAGCAATGGACTGAAAATCCATGTGTCGGCGGTTCGACCCCGTCCAAAGCCACCATGTTTGCGGGTGTAGTTTAGTGGTAGAACAAGAGCCTTCCAAGCTTTTAGTGTGAGTTCGATTCTCATCACCCGCTCCATGAATAAAGAACAAATCATAGACCAAAGCATGCAAATTTGCATGCTTTTTTTATTTTCAATGAAGAAAACCGAACAATTAAATTGATTTATGAAAAAAAGACTGAAATTTTCAAGCTAACAAGGTATAATATGATACATCTAATAATTTATGATGCGAAAGAGGAGGAGACGTAAAATGAGTGGGCAAAAAATTATGTATGTTGATGAAAATGGCCAACCAATCGCCCCGGAAGATTTACATTTATACGAGGTGATTGAACCTGAAAAAGTTCGACCTGAGGTTGAACAACAGCTACGGAGTCAATCACGGCCACAAACACCAACAAGTCGTAAAGCTGTCAAACGGAAACGACGCCTAAAACTCTTTCGTAAGAAAAAAAAGGTAAAAAAAGTTGTAAAAAAAACTAAAGAAAGATCACAGCCAAAGAAAAAGCAAAAACGGAAACGACGATTTAAGTTTGGGCGAATTTTCATCTTATTGCTGATGGTACTCGCAGTACTTATCGTTTATCATGGCTCGAACTTTGAAGTCGTTGTGATGGGGCTTGATACTTCGGCAACTCGTGAAGAAGTGTATGGACGAACGGATTCATTAATGGCGGTGAGTGTCAAACCATTAGAGCGAACGGCATTGATGGTCTCAATTCCACGCGATACGTACACACCAATTACTTGTCTTGATAATGAGAGTGACAAGATCAATCACGCCCACGCTTTTGGCGGGACAGACTGTACGCTCTCAACAGTTAATCAATTCCTCGAGATTGATACAACGTATTATGTTAAAACGAATTTTGAAGGCGTTGTGAGTTTAATTGAAACTTTAGGTGGTGTACCAATTACCGTTCAAGGGACATTTTGTGAACAAGATAGCCAAGATAACCCAGATGCGTATTGTTTTAATGATGGCGAACAGCGAGTCTTAAATGGTGAAGAAGCATTAGCCTATGCACGGCACCGCAAAACTGATGGTGATGAAATGCGACAAGTTCGGCAGCAACAATTATTGACAGCAGCGATTAAACAAACCTTAACGCCAGCAGTTTTATTGACGAAAATCCCGGCCTTAATTACCGCAGCAAATCAAATTATTGAAACAAATGTACCGATTGCCAAAATTTTATGGGTTGCACCATGGTTTTTGATCCAACCACAGATTCAGTCATTACGAATTGAAGGTGAAGGGATGATGATTGATGGTATTTGGTATTTAGCTCCGGATGAAGCGAGTGTTTCAGCAGCTAAAGCAGAGTTATAAACATAAGGAGATGAAACAATGAAAAATTTATGGCGAATATTATGGGGATACGCCCTCTATATCCTTGGTGGGGCCTTTTTTCTCATGTTGCCAATTGCACATCAATCAGGAGTTGGATTACCATTTATTGATGCGTTATTTGTTTCGGCATCAGCAATTTCAACGACAGGATTAACCCCAGTTTCAGCAGCGGAGTTTTCAATTGTTGGCCAAGTTGGTTTAATGATGATGCTTTTTGTTGGTGGACTAGGATATATGACATTTAGTGCTTTTATCGCTTTGACGATTCATGGCACGATGAGTACACAACAACATGGAATTTTAAAATCGGCATTTGCGTTACCGAAAGAGCTCAATGTGCGACAATTTGTCTTTAGTACCGGAATTTATGCGATTGTTGTCCAATTACTTGGTGCGATTGCGTTATTCTTTGTTTTCAAAGATGATCCACGAGCAAATCCGATTTTCAGTTCGTTATTCCATTCAATTTCAATTTTCACGACAGCAGGCTTCTCCATCTATCCAAATGGAGTTGAATCATATGTACTAGATACAGCGTTTAACGTAATTACGATTTTAGTGGCAATTTTCGGATCGTTAGGATTTATCGTAGCAACCGATGTTGCTTCTGTTTTACGTGGTCAGCGCAAACAAATTACGTTTACGACAAGAATTATTTTATTGATGACGTTTGGGATTTTATTCCTCTCGA
>JBOFQK010000080.1:0-1095 GCA_051660865.1 Culicoidibacterales bacterium
GTTCGCAGCTTTTCTTGGTACAGTGCGCTTATATTTCACGCGTGGATAACCAATTACCATGCAAGCAACTAACTGTTCATCGGCTTGAATTTGAAGAAGTTCGCCAATTTCAGGATTCACTTCAACCGCTTTTTCTAAAAAGCCACTAAAATACGTGCCAAGCCCTAAAGCATCGGCCATTAATTCCATTTTCGCTGCTGCTAACGCCCCATTTATTACTCGTTTTGATTTAACAATAATCAATAATGGCGCATGAAAAAATAATTTATCAACTCCATTTGGGTCAGCCTCAAAATCACGATACATCTGCTTCCACATCTGTGCATAGGTGACGAATTGTTTCGGTGTATCTGTCGAAATTAATAATTCATCGGCTTTTTGATTTAATGTTGCTAAAACACTTTTTCTCACTAATTGGATACTATCTTGGACAACGACATAAGAAACATCTTGGACATTTCCACCAGTTTGTGTGAACCGTCCAGTTTCAATGAGTTGCGCGATTTTAGTTTCTTCGACTGCTTGTTTTTTAAATAGTCTCACACTTCGGCGATATTTCATAAAATTCAGTAAATGTTCTGGATTGATATCAAATGTTTCACGATCGTATGCAATCACCTCAGCCATTGAATATGCACTTTCATCACAAGTTGAGATTGCATTTACTGGGCAAATTGCTAGACAGTGACCACACTTGAGGCAAGCTTCATTTTTGATAGTGGCTTTTTTATCAATCATAACAATATCACTAACAATACAATCTTGGCTACATAACGTACAACCAATACATTTATCTCGATTCACAATCATCTTAACTTCTCCTTTTCAAAGCACAATTCGTGATTTTTTTCGCCTTGCACTATAAGCTAAGATTTTAACATATTTATCGATTAAAACCTAGAAAAAGCTGACTAGTTGGGAGTGAACCAACTAATCAGCTTTTGAATCATTATGACATTGACTGCTTGAACTTAGTATTTACGTTTGCGGAAGAGATATGCTCCCATCGTGGCAAATGCTAAACCAATTGTACCAAAAGCTGCAATCGCTTGATCACCAGTATTTGGTAAGGTTGAATCCGATTCTGTTTCTGGT
>JBOFQK010000081.1:0-5826 GCA_051660865.1 Culicoidibacterales bacterium
TCATTTCCACAAAGTTTCCAATCCGAACATGATCACCACAAGCTGTTTCTTGGCGTAAGTGAGCAAATGGTCCTACTGTTGATTTGGCACCAACACTTGAATTACTCATAACTGATTGCATCACGTGGGTTTCATCACCCACGACTGCATTCGTTAACTGCGTATTTGGACCAATGATACACTCCTCACCAACAACTGTTTGTCCAAGAAGCACACAACCCGGATAAATAATTGTATCTGAACCAATTACGACATCTGTCCCAATATACGTTGTCGCTGAATCAACTAATGTTACTCCATTGATCATATGTTGGTTGTTCAAGCGTTCGCGCAATAAAGTAGTCGCTTTCGCTAAAGCTAAACGATCATTAATACCTAGCGTTTCTGTATCGTCAGCAATACAATACGCTTCTAATCGCTCGCTCGCTTGGCGCATGATTTGGATAACATCCGTTAAGTAGTATTCACCTTGGGCATTTTGATTATCAATTTTCCCTAAAGCATTGAATAATGCTTGATTATCAAAACAGTATGTTCCAGTATTAATTTCTTGAACAGCTAATTCTTGTTCATTCGCATCTTTTTGCTCAACAATATATGCTAATTGTTGGTGCTCATCACGAATAATCCGTCCATAACCTGTTGGTTCACTCATCGTTGTTGTTAAAACTGTTGTTTTTGCTTGATTTTGTTCGTGATGTTCGAACATTGCAGCAATTGTCGATGATTGAATTAATGGTGTATCACCACAGATAACCATTGTCGTTCCCGTTTCGTTCATTAATAACTGTTCTGCTTGCATGACTGCATGCCCTGTTCCTAATTGTTCTAATTGATAAACGAATTCAACACCTTCAATAGTTTGTTCAACTAATTCAGCACCATGTCCAATAATGACAATAATTCGTTGAACGTCTGCAGCACGTAAATTATCAATTACGTGTTGCACCATTGATTTCCCTAGCACTTCGTGAAGTACTTTAGGCAGTTTTGATTTCATTCGCGTTCCTTTTCCCGCGGCTAATACTAAAGCTTGACGCATTTGCTGTCATCCTCCTCATTTTATTCACCTACCATTGTACTTGAAAATGAGATTTTTTTCAAGAAAGCACCAAGCAATCCCCAGATTAATCAAAAACAGCCAGACTAGCTGGCTGTAATCTATTTATAGTTGCTTACTCTTGTTCATTTGTAGCGACTAAAACATTGTTGTATTCCGCCAAAATTGCTTGTTCAAATAATTCGCGTGTTTCGCCATTAATTGGATGGGCAATATCACGAAATTCTCCAGTTGGTAATCGCCGTGATGGCATGGCAACAAATAATCCTTCAGTTCCTTCAATAATACGAATATCATGAATCACCACCGAATCATCAAGTGTTATTGATGCAATCGCCTTCATTCGCCCCTCTTTTTCAACAGTCCGGACACGTACATTTGTAATTTTCATAGTTGAGTCACCCCCGTGTGTTTTTAATTACAGCGCCATTATAATGAATCGCAGTGAGGGTGTCATCTCTTTTCTGATTATTTAAGTAAAAATTATATTTCGTAAGCTAATCCTTAGCCTTTCATTCGCGTTTCAATCACTGTATAGCAAAAGCCTTTTAAGCTATTAACAATCCGATTTTTACGACTTTCGCTTTGAGTAAAGGCAAAGACAGTTGGTCCACTTCCACTCATTAATACGCCATCAGCACCACTTTGTTCCATCACAAGCTTAATTTGTTGTATTTGATCACATAACTTTAAACTAACTGCTTCTAAGCTATTGCCTAAGGTTTGACACATGAGGGCGTAGTCTTGTTCTTCGAGCGCTTTAATCATCGTTTGTGTTTGTGGATGTGGTGCTGTTTCGATATCAAGATTGCCATAGACTTCGGCTGTTGATAAGCCAATTTGTGGTTTGGCTAATACGACCCAACACTTGGGCGGTGCTGGTAATGCTTGCAGTTTTTCTCCGCGGCCAGTTGCTAGTGCTGTTGTATTCCATAAACAAAATGGGACATCAGATCCGATCATTGCACCTAATGTTTCTAATGTCTCCAGTGATAAATTCAGTTCCCACAGTTGATTTAACGCGTGGAATGTTGCCGCTGCATCGGCACTGCCACCAGCTAAACCGGCTGCAACAGGAATATTTTTTTCAATGGTGATTGTCACCCCGTTTTTAATACCATACGTCCTACGCATCAAATCAGCAACTTTAAAACATAAATTTTGTTGATCATTGGGGATTAAACCCGATGTTGTTTCAATCACAATTTCTTGGTCAGTTCGGGCAGCAACACTAATATAATCTGCTAATTCTAGTGTCGTCATTACCATTTCTACTTCGTGAAATCCATCAGGTCGTTTCGCTAACGCATCTAACGTTAAATTTATTTTTGCATTTGCTTTCACACGTATTTCCATGCTCAAGTCTCCCTTCAATCGCTTCTTCTCTTTACTGTATCAAAAAAAAGATGGCGTTGCCATCTTTTTTATTTGAGTAAATTTTGTTTTCCGTCAAGAACAACTTGGTTCGCAAGCTTCGCAAATGTCGCTAAATCAAGTGCTTCCCCACGCAGTTTTGGGCTTACTTCACATGTATCAAGTAACTGAGCGACATATTCTTTATCTTTGAATAATGTATTAAAGTTATTTTGAATTGTTTTACGACGGTAGGCAAATGCTCCACGAGTCATTGCAAAAAAGACACGTTCATCAGCTAATTCTACTCGTGGTTTATCAAGCATTGCTAAACGCACAACTGCTGAATCAACATTTGGTTGTGGAATAAACACATTTTTTGGGACGTTTAAAATAATTGAAACATCAGCATATAATTGCATCGCAATCGTTAATGACCCATATTCTTTTGTGCTTGGTGCTGCACTTAAACGTTCTGCCACTTCTTTTTGCATCATGACCGCTAAATTTTTAAATGGCAAACGACTTTCAATTAACTTCGTTAAAATCGGTGTTGTGATATAGTATGGTAAATTTGCAACGACGCTTACGTGGTCACAATCAGCAAATTCTTCCGCATAAATTCCGGCTAAATCCGCTTCTAAAATATCTTGCCAAATAATTTTCACATTATCATAGTGACTCAATGTATCGGCTAAAATTGGCTGCAACGTCGTATCAATTTCAAATGCGACTACTTTTTTGGCATTATGAGCTAAGTGTTCTGTCAACGCCCCAATCCCAGGTCCAATTTCAATGATACCTGTTGTCGGACCAACTTCAGCACGTTCAACAATATTACTTAATACATTTTGATCAATTAAAAAGTTTTGACCAAATTTCTTTTTCATACTAAAACCATGTTTAGCTAAAATCTCTTTTGTATTCGATGGTGTCGCAATTCTCTTCATTTATTTTCCCTCACTTGTTTCTAAATCTCGTAAAAAACTCACGAGTTGTGTTGCTGTTATTCCAAACATTTGTAGGCGTTTATGGAACTGCTTCGCATTAACATGACCAAGGTGAAAGTGCTCTGCTACTTTAGCACGATCAAGTTTCGCTTTCGCTCCGACAATCAACTCGAGTTGAATCAATTGTTCCCACGTCACCGCGCTTCGATTCTGTTTCGGCGTAACAACTGCTTGTAATGCTTTTTCTAAGGCTGGTCGTTTCGCATGCTCAATCCCAACTTTGCCATTTTTGGCCTGACAATCTTCTCTTCGTAAGTATGCATGCTTCACTTCAGGAATTGCCTGCATAATTGTTTTTCGAATTTTTTCCCCAGGATAATCAGGGTCAGTAAAAACAATTACTCCGCGTTGTTTTTGTGCTTCTTTGATTACTTCGAGTGTTTGTGCATTGATTGCCGAACCATTTGTTTCAATTGTATCCACATCAAAATATGCTCGCAAACGAATTGTATCGTCTCGCCCCTCAACAACGATGATTTCTTGAAATTCCATATCCTTGCCACCTCAATCTCTCTTTGTCTATTTTATCATGTTTTAGTTGATTGTTCTAATTACAAAAAAAAAGACATCAACTGATGTCTTTTATTCAACGATGGCTGCACCAACATTATTCCGTCCCCAAGTTAATGCTTCAGCATCTGTGGCGAATAGTAAATCTAAACGATACCCTTTAATATAGCTTCCAGTATCTAGGACAATGGCTTTCCCAAATCCTTCGATATCAATAATACTTCCCATTGGAATAATACTTGTATCAGCTGCAACAATACGAATTTGTCCATATGTTGGATGGTTGTAATACGGTGAGTCACAAATTTCATATCCTGAAGCTGCTGTACATTCTCCGAAGTACTGACTACCTTCAATACTGTATCCTGACATTTCCATTGTCATTGTTGCTGGTTGTGTCATTGCTGCCATCGTCACAACTTCTGGCTCACGAACTTTCGTGCCTTGAGCAATAATTTCCGCTTGCCCTGCAGTCACAATCGTCTCACTAACAAGAGCTCGCTGTGTTTCTTGTCCATTGACGGTTGTCACATCGTACACTTTTGTCACTTCTTGATTGATTCCTGCTTGCACTACTACTTCTTCACCCTCGTACAACGTTGAATCCGTAGTATATTCAACACCAAGCGGACTTGATTCTTGAACGGTTTCTTGGGTAATGATTGTTTCATTGAAAATAATTGTCATATTTTCTTTGACATAATCTTGTTGTGAAAATGTTGCTAAAACATTTGTTGTTTGATCAATATTTTTTTCAGCAATTAAATCCGCAATTGTTAACGCAGTTGTTTCAATTGTTTGAATTGTTTCACCGATTTGTAAAGTAATTGTTTTTGGTGTTGAAATTGTAATATACATTCCATCTTGTACACGCGCTTGTTCACCTGGTTCAATAACTGAACCTGTTTCAACTTCAATCGCTGCCGCTTCTAAAATCGCAGCAACAGTTTTTTCCGCTGTTTCTTGATAAACAACTGTGTCATCAATTTGGACATAGACACCTTGCGGTGCTGGTTGAAACCCGACAGTCGCAAACGTAAACGTCATCACGAGCGCTACAATTTGCGAAGCTCTTAAAATCATCGGTCGTAAGCGACCATAGTTCTTGGTGTCTGGTTCTTTTCCTTGCATATTCATAAATTTCTACCTCCTGAAATAATGACAGTTCTCTGTCTATAAATCCGTATTCTTTTACGGCACTGTGTATTTGAATCGTTTTCGTTACGCTCTCTGCGAACGACTTTTCTAACCCTAACACAAACGAAAAAAAAATGCAAACTTTTTTTTTGCAAATTGCTTTTTTCAGCAAAAGCAGAAAAAATTCGGTTCTATTCTTAAAAAAAATCGCTTTTTTTTGTGCTTTCGACCAAAAACAAAGCACTTTCACTGTTTTTTATCTTCTCAATTCTAGGAAAATACCGATTTTTTCTTTCTCTTTGTAATATATTAAAAAATAAAATAACAGTTAACCGCTAGTTATTCCCTTGTTTTCCATTGCGCTTTCTAAATAAAAAAATAAAAAACTCTAGCCTCGTTGGCTAGAGTTTCTTTTACCATCCTAATCGGATAATTTCAATTGTTGGATGTTCGACCCCATGACTTGGCACGGCATCTTTTCCGATAAACATATCAATGTGATTTCCCGAAACACCAGTGTCAAGAACGATTGATTGCCCCCATCCTGGTACATTCACAATTGATCCCGCTGGTAGAATTGACCAGTCAGCAGATAGAATTCGCATTCCTTGATACAGCTTCGTATCCGAATCAACTGGAATTCCTGATGCCGAGCCACATGATTGGCAACCATAAAATGTCATCTTCACTGCTAACGTGTTTAAAACTTGTGTTTCTGGTTCAACGACAACTGCTTCATTTGCAATAACTGCCGCT
>JBOFQK010000082.1:0-1054 GCA_051660865.1 Culicoidibacterales bacterium
CTGCAACAAATGGACTCGTCATAAAACCGAGAAACAATTTGCTGAACAAGGTCGGAACTCAAACTCGGGTCATTCGGATTTCCGGTACGATACACTTACGACTGTTTCAACGAAGCCTGACACTTAATTGCAACATTTAAAACGTGTATTCCACATGGATGGAGTGTGTGTTGTGCGTGTGTGTGTGCTACAAGTGTACTAAGCCTAATACCGCTAGCAAAAGAGGTGCAATAATTTGTTGAACAAGATCGGGACTCGAACCCGAGCCATTCGGATTTGCAGCCGCCGCTCAAACTACTATGCAAACAAAGGCTTACACTTAAGTGCAAGATATAATTCGTGTATTCCACATTGAAGGTGTTTCTGTGTGTGTGTGTCTCTGCAACATATGGACTCGTCATAAAACCGAGCAACAATTTGCTGAACAAGGTCGGAACTCAAACACGGGTCATTCGGATTTCCGATACGATACACTTACGACTGTTTCAACGAAGCCTGACACTTAATTGCAACATTTAAAACGTGTATTCCACATTGATGGAGTGTGTGTTGTGCGTGTGTTTGAGCTCCAAATGTACTAAGCCTTATACCGCGATCAAAAGAGGTGCAATAATTTGTTGAACAACATCGGGACTGGAACCCGAGCCATTCGGATTTCCAGCCGCCGCTCAAACTACTATGCAAACAAAGGCTTACACTTAAGTGCAAGATATAAATCGTGAATTCCACATTGAAGGTGTTTGTGTGTGTGTGTATATCTGCAACAAATGGACTCGTCTTAAAACCGAGCAACAATTGGCTGAACAAGGTCGGAACTCAAACTCGGGTCATTCGGATTTCCGGTACGATACACTTACGACTGTTTCAACGAAGCCTGACACTTAATTGCAACATTTAAAACATGTATTCCACATGGATGGAGTGTGTGTTGTGCGTGTGTGTGTGCTACAAATGTACTAAGCCTAATACCGCTAGCAAAAGAGGTGCAAAAATTTGTTGAACAAGATCGGAACTCAATCCCAAGACATTCGGAATTCCAGCCGCCGCTCTAACT
>JBOFQK010000083.1:0-1859 GCA_051660865.1 Culicoidibacterales bacterium
GATTTAGAAATTAAAAATTGTGCAATAATGAAATAACTTGTAAAGATGAGGACATCGACACTAATTGTCACAATCGTCCCCGCAAGCACGTGTGGATTCCGATTAAATTTTGTTAGAACAACTGGAATCACCACTGCTAAAGCATTACTCAAAAGGGTTGCCACTAAAATTGTACTCGCAACTAAGCTGATAAATATCCAGTTTTGACTAAACAAACTTGCCATCCCACCAACAATAATACTTATTGCTACAGTAATTGGCAGGGCAATCAATAATTGCCGCCCAAGTAAAGCTAAAACTTCGCTCCATGTGAGTAATTCATCTTCACGTTCGAGTGCGAGTAAAATGACTGCTAACGTTTGATTTCCACTGGCTGAAGCAACATTTGAAATTACCGGTAAAAAAGCAACAAGTAATGGTAGCCCAAGAATTACTGTTTCAAAACGACTAATTACAACAGCAACAATTAGCGATAAGCAAGTGAAGACAAATGACCATTTGTAACGGTTTTTAATACTATACCAAATAGTTGATTGGGCTGTTTCAGCACCAATCCCTTGTAAATTCAATAAGTTTTCTTCGTATTCTTCCGTCAACACATCCATCGCATCATCAAAGGTAATGATCCCTTTTAAATGCTCATGCTCATCTAAGACTGGTAAAGCCAGTAGGTTGTAGTCTTGTAACAACTTCGCTGCTTCTTCTTGATCAGTTTCTTCAGTGACACTCACGACATCATAACTCATAATTTCCCCAACTGTTTGTGTCGCTGGTGCAACTAGTAATTCACGTAATGATAACACACCGACTAAGCGATCATACTCATCAACAACATAAATCACATAAATCATATCCGCTTCAGGAGCTTTTTCAATCACAAGTTCTAGTGCTTCTCGAACATTCAAGTGGGCTTCAACAACAATCATATCATACGACATAATCCCACCTGCTGATTCTTGTTCATGTGTTAACGCATCAACAATATCCTCGCGATCAGTTCGATGCAAAAATTTTAAATAATGTTCTTTTTGTGTTTTTGGTAACTGTTGTAAAATATCGGCAGCATCATCAGATGGCATTGCCCCTAAAATTGCTGAAGCATACGTTGGTAACATTTGATCAAAATATTTTTTAATCCGATCTTCTGGTTCAAAATAACGGAAAAATTCAGCAACTTCATCAGGCGATAACCACTCATAAAAATAATGCTGTTGTTTTGTATCTACTTCTTTGAAAATGACAAATTGATCAAATGGATGTAAGTCTAAAAAGTAATCTCGAAAATATTCCATTTCTTGACGTTCCATATAATCTTGGACACGCTTTAATTGCATTGCGCGTTTTTTCTGGGCATGATTCATCGCCATTCGCCACCTTTCTTCTTGAGTTATTATAGCATAACTGTAAAGACACTGCCTAGCATCTCAAAAGGTGAAGATTTAAAACTTCCCTAGTATTTATAGCAATAATTGCCAACTGTCTCTCCACCGCTAGTATTCAGTTGTTACAATACCTGTTAAGAACTAATCGTTCATTATTACTGCTTGTTTTTGCATACGCTAGCAGTATTCTTCTCCATAAGATACTATTTTCTGCTATAGCGATGTGTTTGCTCAAAGTTTGCAGATCAAAAAAAGCCGAACACGTATCGTTTTGTTCGGCTTTTGATTTATACTTTTTTCAGCTGAAGTGTTTGGATCGTATAACGTGTGAGGTAATAACCACTCATGATTCCAGCGACATTGAGAACGATATCGACGATGTCGAAGATTCCACGTAAGCTAAAATACTGGATCAACTCGATACCAATGACACTCGCGACAACACAAGCAATCACAATCGGAAGCGAAACTGCATCG
>JBOFQK010000084.1:0-1197 GCA_051660865.1 Culicoidibacterales bacterium
GGCCACTTCCACAAGAGGGACTTTTTTGCTTCAAAACCACTTGTTTACTTTGGCAGTTTTTTAATTGAGCTAACGTCTGATAAGCCCCAATCAGAAAAGCTTGCGTCACATCAACACCTGTGCGCGTCACTACTTTTGCGCGGCCATTTAAAACATCATAACCTGTGCCCCCAACAATTTCTGCCGCAATTCGTGGTGTCGTTAAACCACCTGCTTGCTCAGGACAAAATAACTGCCACCCAACTTGATCACCACTTAGAAAGGGCTCAATCCCTTTACTCAAGCCATCATATCGACACGGTTTACCACATAAACAAGCACTGACTCCACGTTTTTTCATTAACTCTCTCCTTCTAGCTAAAATAGCCTTTTTCTTTTAAACTAATATAACTTTGATCACCAATCACAACATGATCAATCACTTCAATTCCGACAAGCTCACCAACTTCAATTAAGCGTTTGGTCGTTTTCACATCATCACTACTTGGCGTGGGATCTCCACTTGGATGATTATGAACACAAATAATCGAAGCCGCGGCCATCCGAATTGCAACTTGGAACACTTCCCTTGGATGAATCACAATCGAGTTTAAACCACCAATATAAATCGTTTTTTGATAAATAATTTCATTTTTGGTATTCAAATATAAACAAATAAATTGCTCTTGTTGTTCAAAACGGAGGGCCTCCATAAATAACTGTGCACAATCTTTTGGTGAACGAATCCGCTGGGTGCGGGTAATTTCGTACGTATGAATTCGTTTGCCTAACTCAATACTTGCGAGTAATTTAATCGCTTTTGCCCGACCAATACCAGTAATTTGCAATAACTCTGGCAACTGTAACTGGCGCATACTCCCAAGGTTCGGACTCGTTTCTAAAACGGCACGTGCCACCTCGCTCACACTCGCTTGTTTACTCCCACTTTCTAAAATCAACATCACTAATTCTTGATTTGATAATCCTTGCATCCCGCACGTAAAAAACCGCTCCCGTGGTTGCTCCTCGTGATTCCACTCTTGTCTTTCAGCCATAATTTTTTGCCTCCTTTAGTTATTGAAAAAATGCTCTTCACTATTAGATACACAAAAATCGGCTCGACTGGACTAGAATTCATCGTTTATTTACGATTTTTTTAGGATATTCCGGACATATGACACAAAATAGAGCGAACCAGTAATCAAAATTACATCATCG
>JBOFQK010000085.1:0-18175 GCA_051660865.1 Culicoidibacterales bacterium
GTACGTTTCTTACGTGCAAATGCCGAAACTTACCAACTTGACCCAGATCGCTTTGCTGCTTGGGGTGGCAGCGCTGGTGGAAACTTAGCTGCGATGTTAGGAACAGCTGCGAATGTGAGTGAGCTTGATGGTGATGTCACAACGAACCTTGAATATTCTTCTGAAGTTCAAGCAGTTGTTGATTGGTTTGGTCCACTCGATTTCTTGAAAATGGATGAACAATTCGCGGCATCTGGAGTGACACCTGTCTTTGGTGCAACAAGTAGTGATACTTCACCTGAAAGTCAATATATTGGTCAAAACATTACGATTGATCCTGAATTAACACAACAAGCGAATCCAATGTCTTACATTGATACGTTAACGCCAGAAAATTCGCCGAGCTTCTTAATCCAACACGGAACCGCTGATGGCAATGTTCCATTACAACAAGCAGTTGATTTTGAAGCCGCATTAAGTGCCCAAATCGGTAGTGATAAAGTTGACTTCACAATCCTTGAAGGTGCTGGTCATGGAACTTCTGAATTCGATGCTGAAGAGAACTTAAC
This sequence comes from Culicoidibacterales bacterium, assembly GCA_051660865.1. GTDB lineage: Bacteria > Bacillota_I > Bacilli_A > Culicoidibacterales > ZOR0006 > ZOR0006. The sequence continues at coordinate 549 of JBOFQK010000085.1, forward strand.
AATTGTCTTCGACTTCTTAGACTCAGTCTTAAAATAAGCACTTCATATCCCCCCTTTGATTGATATCGAACCGACTTTTCCCCTGAAAGTCGGTTCTTTTTTAGCAAAAAAAACACAGCTTCACGCTGTGTTTTTTCATTTAGCTTGTAGTTTTTGATTTAACTTTTGATAAATTGGTCGCATCCATGGTTCACTACAAGCAGCAACTGCTTGCTCTAAGCTCATCCAAGCAACTTGACTATTTTCAGTAGGTCGCACAATTAACGGTGCCTGTTCATCAGCTTCAAGCAAATACGTCACATTTAAATGTACATGTGCAGGCACAAACTGCCCATGCTTTTGATGCTGATTCACAGCGAGTACCTCGAGCGAAAAAATCGACTCACTCAAAGGGGTTAGTGCTAAAACTCCGGTTTCTTCACTCGCTTCTTTCATCGCTACAGCCAACAAATCAGTTTCACCATCAGCATGTCCACCCGTCCACGCCCATGAATCGTATAAATTATGATAAATCATCAATACTTTATCACGGGCCCGATTAGTAATCCAAGCTGACGCCGTCATATGTGCCTGTAAGTAATCTCGCGAAAAAATCATTTCGCCTAACTGTAAATAATCTAAAATCAGTTGCTGATCAACCGCTTCCTGTTCATTCACCGGTTGATACTCACCAATTTCTTTCACTAACTTTTGCATCACACACACTCCTTTATTTAAGTGATGAAGCCGGTATTTGCTTCTAAGTACTACAGGAAAATATTGAGACGGAATGTCAAAAAAACAAAATCGCAAGCCGCTTCCCAATGAAGCGAGCAGAGTTTGTGTTTTGATGAGTCTCAAAGGCTGAATCACGTTATGATTTAAGTGATGAAGCCGGTATTTGCTTCTTTTCCAGCCACACTGGTGGAAACTTGAAAACTTCGTATTTTCCAACGTGAATAGACGCTCACTTTCTTTTTTTGCCATTCCGTCCTGATGCTTTCCTTTTCTATTTTTGTGAAAGCACCGCACTCAAACACTCAACTCCTATAACACGCTAATCTCTTCAGTGTTCGGAAAATCGCAAACTTCCATGAGTTCATTGGGAACTCTTTTGGATTTTGCTTATTTTCCAGCCACACTGCCAGTCTCTTTTACTTAGTTTACTGCCGAGATTAGACGCTTACTTTCTCATAACATGCTTCCACCTGCAAGGCTCGTGAAATCGTAAGCAATTATAACGCCGTCTCAGCCGGCTATAATTACTCACTTATTTCACATACCGCCTTGCTGCCAACTTGGTTACTTAGTATTTGGCACCGGTGTCAGCACTTAACTTTTCATAACTCGCTTCGCACTTAGCTCCTATAACATGCTTCCGGTTTCGAAGCTTGAAAAAACATCGCTATTATCGGGCGGTGTCTCAGCCACCTGATAATAGCGATTAATTTTTCTGTCGCTTCGATACTACCTTATTTTCTTGGTTTGTAGTACCACCGTCAGCACTTAAAATAAATCGAGTGTCATTTGGTTGCTGTCTGGTAGGTGTTTTAAGACGTCCATTGTTGTTAGTTTGGCGATTAATGTTTTTGAGACTTTTCCGCGTGCTTGTAGGTCTTCTTTTGAGGTGAATGGCCGTTCAAGGCGTGCGGCGACGATTGCTTCGGCAACGTTATTTCCGAGTCCATCAATGGTTTTAAATGGTGGAATCAACGTATCTTCTTCAATTAAGAAGACGTTGGCATCTGATTTTTCAACATCAATATTTTTGAAGTGATAGCCACGTTCACACATTTCTAATGCGACTTCAAGGACGGTCATTAATGATTTTTCTTTCGTACTTGCTTCTAAGCCTTTGGCACTAATTTCATCGATTCGGGCCCGGATAAAGTTTTTCCCTTTAATCATCGCTTCAATGTCAAAATCACTTGCACGCACTGAGAAATAGGCGGCATAGAAATAAAGCGGATGGTGGACTTTAAACCAAGCGATTCGGACGGCCATTAACACGTACGCTGTCGCATGGGCTTTGGGGAACATGTACTTAATTTGTTTACATGACCAAATGTACCACTCTGGGACTTTATTTTCTTTCATCGCTGCTTCCCAATCCTCAATTAGTCCTTTTCCTTTACGCACACTTTCCATAATTGTAAAGGCGAGCGACGGTTCAAGACCGGCATACATCAAGTAAACCATGATATCATCACGACATCCGATGACGTCTTTTAAGGTACACGTTTTGTCGTTGACTAATTTTTGGGCATTGTTGATCCAGACGTCGGTTCCATGTGATAGTCCCGAAATCTGCACAAGTTCCGCAAAGGTTGATGGTTTCGTATCGAGTAACATTTGGCGGACAAATTTTGTACCAAACTCAGGGACACCAAAGGTCCCTACTTCAGAATTAATTTGCTCTGGTGTCACGCCTAACGCTTGTGTGCCCGCAAATAATGAATATACTTTCGGATCATCGGTTGGAATTGTTTGTGGATCAATTCCACTTAAATCTTGAAGCATCCGGATCACGGTCGGATCATCGTGCCCGAGAATATCGAGTTTTAAAAGGTTATCATGAATCGCGTGGAAGTCAAAGTGGGTTGTTTTCCATGGACTATTGACATCATCGGCTGGATATTGAATTGGCGTAATGTCATAAATATCCATATAATCAGGGACAACAATAATCCCCCCTGGATGCTGTCCGGTTGTTCGCTTCACCCCGGCACAGCCAAGGACAAGCCGATCAATTTCTGCACCTTTAAGTTTCATCCCTTTGTCACTTTCGTATCCGCGCACATACCCAAAGGCCGTTTTTTCTGCGACGGTTCCGATTGTTCCGGCACGATACACTTTATCCTCACCGAATAACACTTTCGTGTAGTTATGAGCTTGCGCTTGATAATCACCTGAGAAGTTTAAATCGATATCGGGAACTTTATCACCTTCAAAACCAAGGAAAGTTTCGAAGGGAATATCATGTCCATCTTTCATTAACTCAGTTTGGCAATCCGGGCAAGTTTTATCTGGCATATCATAGCCACAACCGTACTGACCACCAAGGAATTCACTATAGCGACAATTTGGACAGCGATAATGTGGTGGCAACGGATTTACTTCGGTAATATCCATCATCGTTGCGACAAATGATGAACCAACTGACCCTCGTGAACCAACGAGATAACCATCATCAAGTGATTTTTTTACTAATTGATGTGAAATAAAGTAAATTACGGCGAATCCATTCCCAATAATACTCGTTAATTCTTTTTCTAAACGAGCAATAATGAGTTCTGGCAACTCATCACCATACAGTGACTTCGCTTTGTCATATGACATATTGCGGACATCATCGTTGGCCGTATCCATATGTGGAGTAAATAATTCATCTTTGATCACTTGAATCGGACTAAACTGATCAGCTAACGCATGTGGATTATCAATGACGAGTGCTTGACGGGTTGCTTCATCAAGGAAGCCAAAACAATCGAGCATTTCTTTGGTCGTCCGGAAATACATCGATGGAATTTGGTTAATTTCCCGACGTGCCAATGGATGAACACCAACTTGTGATTGCACGTAAATATCACGTAAGCGCCACTCATCTTCATTTAAATGATGGACGTCCCCACTCGCAATCCACAATTTGCCTAATTGTTGCGCAATTTGAATGTGCCAGCGAATTAACTGCTCAAGGTCAGCTTCGGTTCCAACATTGTCGCTTTGGACAAGGTGGCTATAATTTTGCGGTGGTTGGACTTCAATGTAGTCATAAAACTCAGCAACCGCAACCGCTTCTTCATACGAACCTGACAGTAAGGTTTTAAATAACTCACTTGAATCACAACTCGAACCAACTAACAGATTTTCACGATATTGATTGAAGACACTTTTAGGAATTCGTGGTCCGGCATGATAATACGTCGTATTCGCAAACGAAACAAGTTTAAATAAATTTGACAACCCGGCTTCATTTTTAGCAAAGACAACGGTATGGAATGGTCGCCCACCTTTGTAGGCGAACTCAGGATCAATTAAACTATGGATGCCTTCAAGTGTTGTAATGCCTGCCGCTTTTAAATCGCGCAGCATAAATAAGAACACTTCGCTCGTTGCTTGCGCATCGAAAATCGCCCGGTGATGGTTGTCTAACACAATCCCAAATTTACGCGTTAAAATTTTCAAGCCATGGCGCTTCATTTGGGTATATAAATTCCGTGAAAGTTCTAACGTATCGATCACCGTATTTTCAAGTGGACCAAGTCCAAATTGACGATAAGCCGCTTTAATAAAGCTGGCATCAAACGCCGCATTGTGCGCAACAAGGACAGCATCCCCGCACCAGTCTTTAAATTGGCGAACGACTTGTTCAACATCCGGTGCCGTTTGGACATCACGTTCACTAATATTCGTTAACTCCATTGTTTTCGCCGATAACGGTTGATGTGGGTTCGCAAAACTTTGGAATTTATCAATGACTTGACCATCTTTCACTTTCACCGCACCAATTTCAATAATTTTCTCAAACGCCGCTGATAATCCAGTTGTCTCTAAGTCAAAAATGACATACGTTTGCTCAGTCAAGACACCAGGGCGTTCATTGATCACAATCGGGGTAAAATCATTGACGACGTTTAATTCAACCCCATACAGTACTTGAATGGCTTTATTTTTTCCTGAGGCATAATACGCATCGGGGAATGATTGCACACCATTATGATCGGTAATCGCAATCGCCCGATGACCAAAACTAATCGCTTGTTTCACTAAATCTTTGGCACTTACGACGCCATCAAGCGTACTCATTTGCGTATGGGCATGAAATTCAATTCGCTTTTTTTCGGCACTATCTTGACGATTTTCATGTTCAATAACTTCAAAATTTTTGACCATCATTACAAGCTCGTGATTCATAAAGGTATCAACATCAATTGGTCCCCCCGCTTTGATCCATGTTCCCTTTTGAATTGGCTCTTCACCTTCATTGAGCCACGCTTTTAAGTAGAGTGAGTCGCTATAATCGGTAATTTTCGCCGTCATAATTTTCTTCCCACTACGGGTAGCACGGACTTCGACATCAAAAACATAGCCTTCAATAATCGTAAACCCATCTGGTTCTTGAATTGATTTCAGTTGTTGTGTTGGTCCTGACAGCTTACGCTTCCCAAACTCATTCCCACCACGTCGCCGTGGTTGCTCTGCTGCTTTTGGTTTTGGCGCTGCTTGCGGCTTTGGTGCCACTGCTTCGACAATAATTTCCGCTTGTTGCCGTTGTTTAATCAACTCTGCTGATGCTTGATCAATGACAAAGTTTAACTGCTGTGGCATCCCCACTTGTTGATAAAACTGTTCAATTAACGCCGTAAAACGTTGACTTTTTTGCAGCGTAATCTCATCAACGACACCAACTTGTAAATGATTCGCGTCACACACTTCAATTTTGGCAGCGTGTAACACTTTCGCGAGCATGACTGCTTCGCGTTTAATTTGTTGACAGGCTAATGGCCAGTATTGATAGACGTGTTCGGGCGTATAATTTTCCGGTTCAACGACTAAATGGCTCGCATACGGAAACCGTTCTTGCATCGCATTACAAATTTGTAAATAATCTTCGGTTGTTAATGGCAGTGGTGTTTGCAGATGAAAATGCCACGCTTGATTACTCGAATCAACAACAAGCCGTTGTAATTGGACATCAGGTAAATGAATATGTGTCAATTGTAATTGCTCTAAAAAAATGGCGAATTTGTTCGTCATACTTCATCACTCTTTTCTCTTTTGGGTTTCTCACAAAAAAACTGTGCTTTTCTATTGTACCACGAATAGCGTTGGTATTTATAGTTTGAAACCGTTAAAAACCAAAGAATTCCATCGAAAAAAGCTCACTGTTCTTGTTAACAGCAAGCTTGAGATCCAAAATTATTTTTTGCGATGGAAAGTCAACTAAACTCTTTTCGGCTCAACAACACTCGTTGTCGCATTACGTAGCGAAAACAGCATCGACATTGCCATGACGTTAGTACCAGCCAGTGAGGCGATGGATAACGGCTTCTACTTCAGGACATACGTTTAATCCAATAATTGCGATGCCAATAAGAATGATTGCGATAAGCGCGAATTTTCTCAGTGTCTTTTTCATTTTCTCCACTCCTTTCGGTTGTTACGAAGTAAAACTAAAAAAGGAATCTGTACCTACACAGATTCCTTTTTTGCGTATTGCCTAAAATTAAGAACTTTCGTCTTCAGTCAAGGCACTCTGCAGTCAATTAGGCTTTTGTTACTAATGCGATTGCTTCAGCAATTGTCATTTCGATTGCTTCATTTGTCGCACGAACTTTCACTTCAACTAACCCGTCAGCAATTCCACGTCCCACAACGATGCGGTAAGGTGCACCAACAAGGTCGGCATCTGAGAATTTCACTCCCGCACGCTCATCACGATCATCAACTAAAACATTGAGTCCCGCTGCTTGTAATTGGCCATAAATATCCATTGCCGCTTCAACTTGAGCTGCTTGTTTCATTACGACTGGAATGACATGAACATCGAATGGTGCTAATTGGCTTGGCCAAACAACACCCGCTTCATCATGGTTTTGTTCGATTGCCGCCATCACGACACGTGAAACACCAATTCCATAACATCCCATAATAACTGGTTGTTTCCGACCATTTTCATCTAAGAAGTTGGCATTCATCGCATCTGAATACTTTGTTCCTAATTTAAAAATATGACCAACTTCGATCCCTTTCGCATGTTTGGCGATTGAACCATCCGGTAATTGCTCACCTTCAGCAACTTCAATGACTTCAATGTTCGCCGCGAAATCCGTTGTATCCGAATAAACGATTGTATCTTCACCAATTGCTGATAACACCATGAATTCAGCTGATTCACTTCCACCAATTGCACCACTGTCCGCTTCAACTTTACGGAAGTTTAAACCACAACGTGTGAAAATATTTTGGTATGCTTGGGCAACTTTATCATACATTTCATCAAGACTTGCTTGATTCGCATGGAACGTATATAAATCTTTCATCACAAATTCACGACCACGCATTAATCCAAAACGCGGACGTTGCTCATCGCGGTATTTTGTTTGGATTTGGTATAACGCTAATGGTAATTTTTTGTATGAGTTGATATAGTCACGAGTCACTGATGTAATCACTTCTTCGTGTGTTGGTCCTAAACAGAATTGGCGATCATGACGGTCTTTCAGACGCATCATTTCCGCTCCATAATCATCCCAACGACCACTTTCTTGCCATAATTCAGCAGGTTGTAAGGCTGGCATTAATAATTCTGAACATCCGATGGCATTTAATTCTTCACGGACGATTTGTTCAACATTTTTTAATACACGTAAACCTAATGGTAAATACGTATAAATTCCCGCGGCATTTTGTTTCACATACCCTCCACGGAGTAAGTATTGGTGGCTGACAGTTTCGGCGTCAGCAGGCATTTCCCGTAAGGTTGGGACGAATAATAAACTTTGGCGCATATAAGTTCCTACTTTCTAAAATAAACGTAAAATGTCATTGAATGTGACATAAATAATCAAGCCAAATAATAGCACAATTCCGACTAAATTTAAATACATTTCGAATTTTGGATTCGCTTTTTTACGAGTAATCGCTTCATAAGCGACAAAAACGAGGCGCCCACCATCTAAAGCTGGCAGTGGCAATAAGTTTAAGAAGCCAATATTGACACTTAAAAATGCCATCCAACGAAGTAAGCCCGTAAAGCCTGCGGCTTGTGTCACTTGTGACGTCATCACCGCAATCCCAACCGGTCCTGATAAATCATTGACACTTGCCGCCCCACTAAAGAGCATTCCTAGCGAAACAAAGACACTCGTCACATCTGAATAAATTCCTTCAAAACTCGCTTGGATTGCCAACAATGGATTGTAACTCACTGAGCGATAGACACCCAATTGTCCAACCGTTTGGACCGAAACATTACCCGCTTCATCCATCACTTCACGTTCAACTGCCGCAATTTTCACTTCGATACTTTGTGGTTGATCATCACGAGTAAATTCAACAGTCACAACTTCATCAGGCTTCGCTTGCGTTAATTCAACAATTTCTTGATAACTCGTCACGGCTTCACCGGCAAACTTCGTAATTTCATCACCTTTTTCTAAACCATAGCGGTCTGCTGGTGAGTTGGCGACCACTTCACCAATAATCGGATCATTGACTGGTGTCCCACCAAAACCAAAAATCCCAAATAAAATGATAAATGCCAAAATGAAGTTCATCGCTGGCCCCGCGAAAATCGTTAAAAACTTTTGCCACGGTGTTTTCGCACCAAAGCGTCGGTTTTCCGGTGCTAACTGAATTGCTTCACCATTTTCAACTAAATAGACTTCGCTCGCAATTGGTAACGTTGCAAGTTCCTTCGCTGTTGACGTGTTCGCCTCAGAAGTTACTTGTTCAATTTTTTCCGTTTCAACCGTTTCAAGTAAATACCCACGGAAGACCATAGCTTCACTTAAATCAAGCTCAACCGTTTCATAACGACTAATTGTCGCTTGCGTTGTTGGTGCATCATCAGCATTTAAATGGAAGTGAGTAATTTTCCCCGTTTCATCTTGTTCAACGGCAACGATAACTTTCGGCGTAATCCCTAAATCATCGCCATCTTCACCAGCCATTGCGACAAACCCACCAATTGGTAGTGCGCGGATTGAATACGTTGTTTCACCAATTTTTTTGTGCCACAATTTTGGCCCCATTCCAATTGAAAATTCGCGACATAAAATGCCCGCTCGTTTCGCAAATAAGAAATGCCCAAATTCATGAATGGTCACAATAATTCCTAAAATAATCACAAAAATAATAATATTTAAAATGACTGACATATAAATCCCCTTAGTTTTTTAATTTTTTGGCTAATACTTGCACGCGTTCACGTGTCACTTGATCGACAGCACGAATCGTCGCTAAATCTGGATGTGGTTGATTACGATGTTCTTGCATTGCTTGGGCGATTAAGCGTTCAATATCTAAAAACGTAATTTCATCCGCTAAAAACAGCGCTACGGCGGCTTCATTGGCAGCATTCATAACCGTCGGTAACGTCCCCTTTGCTCGCCCCGCTTCATAAGCGAGCGCTAAACACGGATACCGCTCAAAATCAGCTTTCGCAAAGTGCAATTGACCAGCATCAGCAAGTGATAACCGTTTTGCCCCATGTAATGGTGCCCGATCAGGATAGGTCAACGCATATTGGATTGGCATTCGCATATCAGGTGTTCCTAGTTGCGCCATCACACTCGTATCACAAAATTCAACCATCGAATGAATAATACTTTCACGGTGCATTAACACTTCAATATCATCATAATCAATGTCGAATAACCAGTGGGCTTCAATCACTTCTAAACCTTTGTTCATCATTGTCGCGGAATCAATCGTAATTTTTGCCCCCATCGACCAGTTTGGATGGTTCAACGCTTCCGCTACACTCACGCCTTCAAGCTCAGCACGCGTCCGATCACGGAAACTCCCGCCTGAAGCCGTTAAAATTAATTTATGAATATTTTTGGTTTGTTCACCTTGCAGACATTGGTAAATCGCGGCATGCTCGCTATCAACGGGTAAAATCGCTACCCCATGTTCACGTGCGGCTTGCATCACTAAGTGGCCAGCTGTCACTAACGTTTCCTTATTGGCGAGCGCGATCGTTTTTTTTGCCGCAATCGCTGCTAAAGTCGGTTCCAAGCCAACACTGCCAACAACAGCATTGACTAACACATCCGCTTTGGCATATGTTGAAACTTCAATTAATCCTGTTTCCCCACTGACAAACCGTAATTGTGGATACGTTTGTGCAAGTAACACTGCTGCTTGTTCATCTTGAACACAAATTAATTCTGGTGTCATCGTTTGTAATAACTGATGAACAAATTCAAGGTTGCGCCCAACGGCTACGGCGACTAACGTAAATTCGGTTGTGTGATTGGCAATGACATCAATCGTTTGTTGACCGATTGAGCCGCTTGCTCCAATTAAACTAATATATTTCATTGCTTCTGCTCCTTAAAATCAAGTTTATGCTCTTTCAGTATAGCAAAATCACGCTCAAAAAAAAAGTAGTCACACTTGTAACTACTTTTTTATTTACATTAAAACTAAATGTCCAATTTCCATAACACAGGCTAAAAGTGTTAAAACGACTAAAATCCCATCAATCCGATCCATCACTCCACCATGCCCTGGGAATAAATGACCAAAATCTTTAATCCCAAATTGACGTTTCATCTGTGAAGCAACTAAATCACCGAACTGTGTGGCGACACTCAGCAAGCAGACGATTATACTTGTGAAAATGATTGCACTCCCACTAAAATACAATGCATACGTTTGCCAGACAGCTGGGGCAAATTGTTGTAACAAGTACGGGAATAAAACAACTGCTAACAGTAGTCCCACGACACTCCCACCAATTGAACCTTCAATCGTTTTCTTCGGACTAATTTCTGGCGCCAATTTATGTTTTCCAAAAAAGACCCCGATAAAGTATGCCCCACTATCAGTTCCCGCCGCAATTAAACCAACAAGGACAATTAACCACACTGACATTTGACTAAGACGAATTGCCGCTACAGCTGGTAGCAACATATACATGTAACACATCACGATAAATGCGAGCTGTTCAACACTTAATTTTTCGCGTTGGAACATTCCATAAATCAGCAGCCCGAAAATCGGAATAAATGTGATATAAATCGTCACACTTGGCACGAAAATGTGCAGACTAATTTGAATCATTAAACTGATTACTAACGCTACTTGGACCGACTTAGCAATTGTGAAATCTGCTTGCGGTAACCGTAACATTTCATATAAACCGATTGCAAATGCCGCCAAAATTAATCCATAAAAATACCAGCCCCCAAGGGCAATCGCAGCAATGACACCGACAGCAATTGCTACACCACTTAAAATTCTTGTAATCACAGGTGCTCTCCTTCTCTCATTCACGTCTATTTCTGACTTAATCCACCTTTACGGCGATCACGTGTTTGGTAAGTAGCAATCGCTTCATATAATTCTTGCGTATTAAAATCAGGCCAAAGCGTATCCGTAAAGTAAAACTCAGCATAGGCAATTTGCCACAACAAGAAGTTACTCACCCGTTCTTCACCACTCGTCCGAATTAACAATTCAACTTCCGGATATTCTGGTGTGTACAAATAATCCGCAAAGCAAGCTTCATTAATTTCATCAACAGCTAATTTACCAGCAGCAACATCAGCGGCGATTAACTGCGTTGCTCGCGTTAATTCTAACCGTCCACCATAGTTAACCGCAAGGTTAAAGACCATTCCAGTATTATTCGCCGTTTTATCAATCCCATCTTGAATGACCGCGCGAACTTTAGGATCTAACCGACTCATATCACCAATACAACGAACTTGAATATTATCAGTTTGCGCATTCGGAATAAAAGTTTTCAAAAATTGCTCAGGTAACGACATAATATAATTAACTTCGGCAGTCGGACGACTCCAGTTTTCCGTTGAAAAAGCATAAACCGTTACCATTTTCACGCCAATTGCAGCCGCGGCAGCAGCAATTTCTTCAATCGTCTGGACACCACGTTTATGTCCCGCTGTTCGTGTCAAACCACGTTCATTCGCCCATCGGCCATTGCCATCCATAATAATCGCAATATGTGCTGGGATCTCCTTTGCCATAATTGTTGCTTTCAGTTCGTCAATTGTCAATTGATCAATAACAACTGGTTCAACACTGGCTTTTTTTCTAAATAAATTTAACATGATGTTCACTCCAATCTTTCCTATTTTAAAAAAAACTTACGACTTTTGCAAGTCATCTTGTCACATGCTGAATAATTTCGGCAGTAATTTGATTGGCATTTTTTTGATGACAGTCAATTCGAATCTCGGCAAGTCGGGCATAATCTTGCTTGCGTTTAATAAATAATTGGCGGATTGTTTGCGTTTGTAATAACGGGCGAACTGCTCCGTTTTTGCGGGCTGCTCGCGCCTCAAGCAATAAAATTGGCACATCTAAATAGACAATCGTTGCCCCAAGCTCACGTAATTTTTGGCGATTTTTTGCCGTTGTTAACATCCCGCCACCCGTAGCAACAACACAGTCACCACGTTTATCAATCATTTCTAGTGCTTGAAATTCGTACTCGCGAAACAGTGCTTCACCTAAATCTGCGAAAATATCACTCACCTGACAGCCGACTTGTTGTTCAATCCACTGGTCAGTATCAATAAATGGGATTTGGAAGTGGCGAGCAAGTCGTTTCGCTAACGTGCTTTTTCCACTATACGGCATCCCAACTAAAATAATTTTCATCATCTCACCCCAATACAAAAAGCTTAGGTTTTCCCTAAGCTTCATTGTAGCATTTTTCGTCATTTTTACTAGTCTTTAACAATGATTTTTCGAGCAACTCTTGAAATGGTTGATCAATCACTTGTTCACTCCGGTAGGCGCGTTCATAGCGGCTAACGACTTGCAGTAAACTACTACTGACAAGCAGGACAAGAACTAATAGATAAATGAGAATAAAGCCACGCTGATTGTGGTGCATCACGACTCTCCTTTCGGAACTTTTCGGAAGCAACCAATGATCGTGCGTTTATTTTTGTAATCGCGGATAGACTTTCTTCACTACACCAATTCCGAGGATTAAGACAACAATTTGCCCAATCATCACTTCAATCCACGCAACTAACGTGGGAATTTCATAGACAATATTGAGCTCAATCGCAATGATTAACATCCCAATCACCCCAAAAGCGATCACAAATTGGAGTGCTTTTGGCCAAAATTTCGTTGTTGGCAAATACTTTTGCGCTAACATGAAGCTAATCACCCCAACTGCTGTTCCTAATGTCCCAAAAACGACATCAACCAATCCCAATGGCGAAAAAACATTCGCCAATGCTGTGCCGATTAAAAGTGGCCATGTGAAGCCAAAATCGAACATAATCAGCGGAACGAGTAGTTCACTGACCCGAAATTGGAGTGGCCCGTAGGCAAGGGGGGCAACTGCTACCGTTAAGACAACGTACAGTGCAGCAATGATTCCATACAATGCAATTTTACGACTATTCATAGATAAACACCTCTCTAGTTTTGATTACGCGGGTGTGCCTTTGCACTCGCTGATACCGCGGCTGTTCCGATTACTCGGATTTCAACTGCGTTATTATATCAAAAAACTTTCGAGAAAACAATGGTTTTTCCTTAAAGTTCACCTGGACATTTAATTTGAAATTGGTACCGTTCGTTGGCAAAGTCAAAGCTAACCGTTAACGTTGTCTGTTCCAAATGAAAATTTACTCCTTCTAGCCAGACCATTACCCGTTCATAGCCACCGTTTTTTTGGCGAAGCAATTGTTCACCACCATAACTATATTTAATCGTATCAACTACATAGCCTAATTCGTTCTCGATTTCAAGACGCAGCATCTTATATTGGATTGCACACCGGTCACTCGCTTCAATATCTTTAATCAATACCGGCATCCCCGCTTGAACCATGGCGAGGGCACTGGTTTGTTGGCGACTATGCTTCACTACTTGCAACACCGGCTGAATCGTGACAAGGATGAGCGTCACCATGCTGAAAGCAACAAGACATTCCAATAAAATTATGCCGGCTTGATTCCGCTTATTCATTGGTGATTGCCTCAATCATTAACCACGGAGCAAATTCAGCTTTGCGCGCTTGATCAAATTGCTGTTCTCGGACTAAAAACCAAATTAACGTCGCACAACTTGTCGCCAACATCATCACTAATACCATCGCCGCACACATTTCTAACAATAAAAACCCTTGCGATTGGTGCTTAACTTGATTTGACATGATAATACACCGAAAATCCAATCGTCATCACTAAACTTTGGGTCGTCTTCGCTTGACGCGTACATGCTTTAGGGAGCGCAAAATAGACCGTGTGGCCCTGACTAATTGTTCCTTTACCAGTATAGTGGGCAAAGAGATTCACTTGATTAGGAATACACACCGTTGGCGGAATGGTCGCAACAATTAACGGATCACTACTCCGTTCATAAATCCGATACTCGTTTTCCGTTGGGAACACGCGAATATAAATCTGTTTATTGTGTAATTGGGCATAATTTTTGGCAAATAAACTATCGGCTTGAAATTGTTGTACAAAACGAGTAAGTTCATGAATTTCTTGCTGTTTGATCATAACTTTTGGGGTCACTAACGCAATTATACCAATTATCGTGATGGCAACGAGGAGCTCAACTAGACTAAATCCGGACTGTTTCATCGCCAAATTACGTCGCGCTCACATTGCCATTTTCATCAATGGTAATCATTTTACCATCTGGACAAGTCTCACTTGGCACATATGTATCAACTAAATCTTTCATTGTTGGCACACCTGCTTGTGGATGATCTAATTGGTATAATTGCACTTGAGTCTCAACTGTCTTTAAATACGCATCACACCCTTGTGTTTTCGCCGAATCTAAGACATTCACAGCATTCGGAATCACGACAATTAACAAAATCCCAACAATCGCAATCACGACCATCATTTCCGTTAACGTAAACCCAGCTTGTTTGTGTTGGTTCATAAAAAATTCCTCCTTAAAATTGAGTTGTTAGTTCGAAAATCGGTAAAAATAAACTCAGATAAAATTGAATCAAAATCATTCCAATGACGAGAAAAAATCCAGTTTGACCAATTTGGCACCAGCGCTCAAACGTCGTTTGTAGCTGACGAAAAGCATGTTGCCAATAAAATTCACTCGCAATCAAAATTTGTTGGTTCGTTGGTTGCCACTGAAAAAAACTTAGCCACGTTGGATCAGTAAATCCAAGTTCTTGAAAGGCATCACTCACACGTACGCCCTCACTTAAGCGCGTATGGATTTGACTAAGCAATTGCTCAAAAAAATGCTGGCTTGTTGATTCCGTCGCAAAAATCACTGCGAGCGGTTGCCCTTGACCTAAACCGAGTTGACAGTGTAACGCTAAACGTAAACACCCCCAAAGTTGCACAAAACGCAACCTTTGACTCACTTGCCAAATCCGTAACCGTTGCGTAAACGAACTGTGCTTCCACCACCAAAAACTAATCATTGCACTACTCATCAGCACAACGCTAATAATGCCAACGACTTCTGGTAAGATAAAGAGCCAAACCGTCCCACTCAGTTGCAAAAATTCTAATTGTGGCAACACAAACAGACTAAATCCGCCGCCAAAAACGATTAAAATTAGGAGCATAATGAACGGATACGCAAATGTCTTTTGAATTTGACTGCGGACTTGCAACTCCCAAGTTAATAGCTGAATTGTTTTTTGCGTTGCTTGGGCTAAATCATACCACTGATCATTACTACAAAGTAAGTGGAGCGTTTTGGGGCGAAATTCTAAGCTTGCAAATATGCTTTGCACCGATGCACCAGCAGAAATTGCCTGCTTGACATTTTGCCACGTATTTGCCACTGGACAAAACGCCGCCATACATTGCAAACTCTCTTGAAAGGCATAGCCTTGTTCAAAACCTTGGCGTAAGATAAATAATTGCTCTAACTCATACGTAATTTGCTTGCGTGTAAACTTTTTGCTTTTTTTCCGCCAATCGTTCATATTCAACCTCCTTGCCCATAAACCACTCTTTCAGTTGCTTTGCTGTTAAATACTCATAAATCCCATACAATTGCTGGTCAACACAGACGAGTTGTTGGCTACTGATAAACTGTAAAATCATCCGTAAATCCTGCGCTTTGATACCTAAATCATCCAAGCGGGCAAAACATTGTTGCACACTGCCACTATGTAGCGTGGCAATCACTAAATGTCCCGTTAAAGCTGCACGTTTCGCCATTTCCATCACATATTCACTACGAATTTCACCAATCACAATGACATCGGGATCATGCCGTAAAGCCATTTGCAACGCGGCTTCATAGGCCAAACCACCGTGTTCTTGGACTTGAACTTGAGTCACGCCATATAATTGCCGTTCAACTGGATCTTCCAAGGAAATAATACTTTTGCCTCCTAACTTACACGCTTCAATCAACGCATAGAGCGTTGTCGTTTTGCCAACTCCAGTTGGACCACTAAAAACAATTAGGCCTTGCTCTAACAATGCCAGCTGTGCTAACACTTGTTGGTCCAAGCTAATTGGTGTGAGTTGCGCACACGTCCGGACCGCACTTTGATCCAATAACCGCATCACTAAACTTTCACCTCTTGGCGTGGGCACAAATGAGCAGCGTAAGTTATACTGGTTTTTTTGGTGCTCGTACTGAAATTGACCACATTGTAATAAACGGACGCCTAACTGTAAATTAGTCTGAAACTTTAAATAACGACTAAGTTGTTCAAACCGTTCACGTTCAAGAACAAATAAGGCTTCCATCCGGTTATCGATTAAGCGCCGCATCACTAGTACGCCATCAACTTCAGGAATGAAATGTAAATCGCGACTCGCCACTTCAGCACCAAGCTTGAGACACTGATTTAATAATTGTTGCATCTAATTCCTCCTTTCACTGTTAATATTCACCTCAGTTTGCTTTTTGGTCTTAAAATCGCTAACTTTCATCATTTTTTTGGTAATTCACTAGCTTTTTTTTAGCTCACGTTCGCTTCGAACAGCGTATACTCGATGTAACAACTCTGAGGAGGCTGGAAACAGCTAGCTTTAACTTATAAAAGTCAATAAATACAAGTGATTTTTATAGGGTTTTCCTAGAGTGAAATCAAGGAGTGGGGAGCGAACAGTATTAAGTTATTCTAAAACAGCAAAAATCATTGAATTCAAGCTCATTCATTTGTATTATGGACGTGAAGGAGTTGGTCGAAGATGATCCTCGCTCAAAAAATTAGACTGTACCCAACTGCTGAACAAGTGCAAAAATTGTGGCAATCAGTTGGAACAGCTCGTTTTGTTTATAATTGGACACTTGCTCGCCAAGAAGACAATTATCAAAATGGTGGCAAGTTCATTTCAGACAATGAGTTGCGCAAAGAACTGACACAATTGAAGAAAACTGACCTTGCTTGGCTAAGTGAAGTATCAAACAATGTCGCCAAGCAAGCGGTCAAAGACGCCTGTTTAGCGTATAAACGGATGTTTCACGGTCTTGCGCAAAAACCACGTTTTAAAAGTCGAAAGCGGTCAAAGCCAAGCTTTTATAACGATAATGAGAAACTCAAAGTCAAATTTCAATCAGTTTTGATCGAAAAAGTTGGTTGGATTCAAACGAAAGAACAGTTACCTACTGAAGGTAAATATACGAATCCGCGGATTAGTTATGATGGGAAGTATTGGTATCTCGCAGTTGGTGTTGAACATGAAATTGAACAGCCAATATTAAGCAATGAAAGCTTAGGTGTTGATGTTGGGATCAAATACTTAGCTGTCTGTTCAAATGGAACAGTTTTTAAAAATATCAACAAAAGTCAAACAGTGCGCAAGCTTGAGAAACGCTTACGCAGATTACAAAAACAAGTTTCTAAAAAGTATCAAAAAAATAAGAAAGGAAGCCAATTTGTAAAGACAAAAAATATCCTCAAACTCGAACAACAAATCAAATTGCTGCACCGCTAACGTGTTTCGCACTTCAGTGTTCGAAAAAAC
>JBOFQK010000086.1:0-2875 GCA_051660865.1 Culicoidibacterales bacterium
CAACACGATGACACGATAATTGCTTTAAAATTGTTGAATCTGGATTCATCGTTAACAAGCTTAAAATATGTTCTGCGGTTAAACACTCGTGTTCAAGAATCACTTTCTGATACGCACTATGATGGGCAATCCGAATATATTGATTCAATTTTTCACTCGTTTTCACCTTCGCCAGCTCTTTTTCAAATTCATGCAGTGTATACAGTTCAAAAATTGCCGCTGATGTTTGCGTGGCAATCAGACGTTGCATCATTGCGACCGTCACACATGGATGACTGAAAAGCTCCTTTACCAAATATGGTTCTAATTTTTTGGTTAATACTTGCTGTAAACAGGCCGTTGTTACTAACGGATGGCGTAATAGTTGTAAATACTCAACTGGCTGCTCAATCAATTGCGCAACTGCCACTAATTGTTCCGTGGTTTTCACTGCCTCAAGTGCTTTATGAAATTCACCAAGCGTTGTCGATTCCGGTGCAATCTTGTCAAGCAACGGTTGGAAATGTTGGCTGACTTGATCAGCGAACTCTTCTGTTTGATCATGAACTTGCAGATGATTTTCTTTTTCAGCAAGGAGTTCGACAATCAACTGGTCCGGATCAAATGCTAAAATTGTCATGAAACATTGTGGCGTTCCATATGGATGATTTAAAATTTGCTGCTGCCATTGCGTTTGTTTCGCAATTTTCGCTAGTTGCTCCAAACGCTCACTCGAGTGAATTGTCTTTAAAATTTTGTTGAATTCATAAGTTGTGTAAAGTTCACTCCAGTTTAACATTGGATTTTGTTCAAGAATCGTTTGCATTATTTCCCCAGTTGCACATTCATGTCCAAAAATCATTTTCAAAATATATGGTTCTAACGCTTGTTCACAAAGTCGTTGCAAACAGGCAGTCGTAACATTTTTGTGGCGTAACACGACTAATTGTTTTTCAGCTGTATTGGCCTGAGATGCTAGTGTATAACAGTCCGTTCCTTGTGTTGTCTCAATTTTCATTTTCTTAATTAATTCTGAATTGTTCCCCATTTCCATCCACCTTTTCCCCAAAAATATATCTCCTTCTTTATTTTAGCATAAATAAAATTCTTTCTCAAATTTATTTTTAATCTTCTTGTGTTTTTACAAAAAAATAAAAAAACACCTTTTCAGATGTTTTTTCATAGTTATACTTTGAAATCAGCTTTCATTTGTTGTTTCATCGCATACATATTTTGATCTGCCTGTGCAAAGACGGTCTCAAAACATTGTCCCGTCATTGGCGAAGCAGCTGCATATCCATAAGCAATGCTAAAATAAATTTCAGTTTGTAAGCACATATTTTGCTGTTGTGCGATATTCGTTTCAAACATATCAATAAAAGCCTGCATCACTTGTTTAGACGGGAACGTTTGAATCGCGACAAATTCATCCCCACCGATTCGGTACAGTTCATGTGGTTCAAACAAGGTCAAGAGAAATTCAGCACTTTGTTTAATCAGCAGATCGCCAGCTTTATGACCGAACGTATCATTCACTACTTTTAAATTATTCAAATCAAAAATTGAAATGAGATATAATTGCGAATCTGTCAACTGTACTTTTCGTTGCATATACGCCCGTCGGTTCCCAATTCCGGTTAAATCATCATGATAAGCAATTGTTTCTAACGCTTTGATGCGACCTTGATTGATAAATAACGTGTGCACGAAGCGCGTTAACATTACGAATTGGATAATGATAAACACGACAAAACTCATTCTAAACCACACCACTGTCGGCATAATTTCAAAATAGTTACCGATAATATCAGCAATTAAGCCGCTAGCTAAAATGAGTGCTGAAGGAAAGAGTTCAGCAATGAGCGGATTATCGCCTTTCACTTTTTCAACGATGAGCCCAACGACTGTTAAGGGTGGTCCGATAAAGCCAAACATTTGAATATATGGCAAGGCATCAAAAAAGTCAGCGATGCCGAAAAGTTGGACAATATTCAAGCCGAAAACGGTGAACAACATTACACCTTGGAATATAGTAATCATCCACCAATTCACGTTTGAAGCGACAAATGAACGAACATAGCCGAGTAAAAAGAACATCGTTAACAACAAGCTAATAATATCTAAACTATTAATTACTATTGGATAGGGAAAGAGCGAATCAACGGAACTGCTCCAAATACTAAAACTAATACAGAGTCCTGCGAAGAAAAAGAATCGCAAATCATTTTTCATCACCTTATGTAAGAAGAGTGTAATCACTAAAGTGAACACCCCTGTACAAAAAATAATAATTGACAGTACTAAATTGAAGACATTTTGACCGATAATCATCTTCGTTAGATCGCCTTCATAACCGATATAAATATTATTTAACAAATGTTCATACGTCGTATTGACATGATCGACATAAACATTTTCGACAATCATCGTGATTTCATCATCGAGTGTCAGTTGTGGTGCCGGAAATGACACCCACACATTCCCTGGTGAACGTACGTTCGTAGGTAAGTTGGTGTACCCATGTTCGAAAATAAGGGTTTCATTCACCAATACCCGGATCCGAATATTATCCGCACGCAACATCACTTGTTGATTGATCGGAATTACTTGATCAAATGCGCCTTTAAACGTCACCGTATGATAACCCGTCAAATTTAATGTACCACTTTCAGGAATTGGTCGGGACACTTGTTGGTCATCAACCTGATATGTTCCGACTAATCGTGCATTCTCGAGTGTCGGTTTTGGCTTCAGCTGAATTTCTTGAATAAATATACTCCCAACTGTCAACAAACAGCAGAAAATTGTGATAATTATCAGCCTAGCCTCACACTTGGTCATTTGCAAATTTTCCACCTCATTCTGAGTTATTCATTAAAGTATAACATAATTGCTT
>JBOFQK010000087.1:0-11207 GCA_051660865.1 Culicoidibacterales bacterium
GGTTGTTTCCATGTTTTCAACATTCATTAAAACGAAACGTGAGGCATTCCAAATTTTGTTAATGAAGTTCCATGTTGATTCAACTTTTTCTTCCATGTAACGTAAATCTTGTCCTGGTGAAACGCTTGTCGTTAAGAAGTAACGTAAGCTATCAGCTCCATACTTCTCAATAACTTCCATCGGGTCAACCCCATTACCAAGTGATTTTGACATTTTACGTCCTGAAGCATCACGGACTAATCCGTGAATTAAAACATCTTTGAATGGTGCTTGATCAGTAAATTCAAGTGATTGGAAAATCATCCGGCTGACCCAGAAGAAAATAATGTCATATCCAGTTACAAGCACGCTTGTTGGGAAGTAGCGTTGGTATTCAACGGCATCAACATTTGGCCAACCCATTGTTGAGAACGGCCATAACGCTGATGAGAACCACGTATCAAGCACATCATCATCTTGTTTCCAGTTTTCTAAATCAGCTGGTGCGTCCCCAACGTGAACTTCACCTGTTGTTTTGTGATACCAAGCTGGAATGCGGTGTCCCCACCATAATTGACGTGAAATACACCAGTCATGAATACCTTCCATCCAGTTCGCGAATGTTTTTTCGAAACGCTCAGGTACGAAATTAACGGCATTATCAGTCTCTTGATTTTCAACTGAACGTGCTGCTAAGCCATCCATTTTCACGAACCATTGCATTGATAAGTACGGCTCAACAACAACACCAGTACGCTCACTGTGTCCAACTGAGTGTGTATGATCGACAACTTTGACAACAAGTCCAGCCGCTTCTAAGTTTGCGACTAATTGTTTACGCGCTTCAAAACGATCAAGGTTCGCGTATGTTGCCGGTACAAGGTCACACTCACGCATCGTTCCATCTTCATTCATAATGATTGGCATTGGGAAATTGTGACGTGCGCCAACTTCAAAGTCATTTGGATCATGCGCTGGCGTAATTTTTACTGCCCCCGTTCCAAAGTCTTTATCAACGTAGTCATCGGCAATAATTGGAATACGGATATCGTTTCCTGGAATGATAACTTCTGTTCCTACTAAGTGTCCATAGCGCTCATCTTCAGGGTGAACGGCAACGGTAACATCACCAAACATTGTTTCTGGACGTGTTGTCGCAACTTCTAAAAACTCACCGCTTCCATCAGCTAACATATATTTGAAGTGGTAGAATTTCCCTTCAACTTCTTGGTAAATAACTTCGATGTTTGAAAGAGCTGTTTGAGCTTGTGGATCCCAGTTAATGATGCGCTCACCACGGTAAATTAACCCTTTGTTATACATATCAACAAAGACTTTTGTTACAGCTTCTGATAAACCTTCATCTAACGTAAAACGCTCTCGTGAATAATCAAGTGCTAATCCGACTTTTTCCCATTGGGCACGAATATGACTCGCATACTCATCTTTCCACGCCCACGCTTGCTCTAAGAACGCTTCACGACCGATGTCATGACGTGAAATTCCTTGTTCGCGTAATTTCTCATCAACTTTTGCTTGCGTTGCGATTCCAGCATGATCCATCCCTGGTAACCAAAGCACATCATAGCCTTGAAGTTTTTTCATCCGCACTAAAATATCTTGTAATGCTGTATCCCATGCGTGTCCTAAGTGTAATTTCCCAGTCACGTTCGGTGGTGGAATAACGATTGAATACGGTTCTTTTTCTGAAGTTGGATCAGCTTTGAAACATCCTTGTTCAATCCATGCTTCATATTTACCAGCTTCAACTTCTAAATGGTTGTACTTTGGGGCTAATTGTTTTGCCATTGGTAATTTCCTCCTTATTTTCCGCCAACAAAAAAAGCCGCTCCTATATAGGAACGACTTCATTAATCGCGGTACCATCCTACTTAAACGCAAAAAGATGCGCCTCAGCTCAAAGCGTTAACGCCGCCAACGCTTTTACTTACTAAAATTTCAGCAAAAGAACTCTGAGACTACCTTCACCACCGGTTGCGTAAGTAACTTTCAGCACTGTTACTCTCTCTCAAACGCTCCATAGTGATTACTCCTTCTCTTCCTCGTTTATGTAGTATCGGTTTGTGCTCATAGTTTATCAAAAAATCGCTAAAATTGCAACTTATTTTCGTAAATAGCGACGATAATGTTTCTTTGTTGCCACACGGCTATTTTTTTTGACTGCTTGTTGTTCAAAGGCAACGCCATTCGTGACTGTCGGACGTTCCATCGATAAAAACAAAGCGAGTAAGCCCGGAACAATAAAGAGCAAGCTTGTGATTACCACATATTGTGGTGTGAAGAAAATTAACATTAATGACCCAAGCATTAACGTTACAACTCCAAACCAAAAGCTTTTCAATCGTGCTTGGACAAAATCCGTTTGAGCTAACACATATTGTGCAATCACAACACAGCCAAAAACTGCCAATGCTGGGGTAAATAATTGTAACCCAACATTTTGCCAAACAGCCGTCACAAACATTTCAAATGAAACAATTTGTCCATCAGCTAAGTATTGCAAAAATGTTTGCCATAATTGCAGCGTATTCGTCAACGCTAAGTAGCCAATTAAGCTTGAACTTATCGTTGCGATCAGTACTGCGGATACGACGATGCTATCTTTTTTTATTTTTTTGTTATTCATCACTTTCATCTTCCCCTAGTGCTCACTTCGCCGATTACAGAATGTATTCGTCTTCGTCCGTTGGTAATTCTAACTCATCTGTTGCTTCAACTTCATCAACATACATGCTGCGCTCGTACGCATCAGCAGGAATGGCTGGTAAATCATAACCAGCTGTTAAATCAACTTCAAGTTCATCTTCATCATCGGCAACAACAAGTGACATCCCTTTGGCATCAGATAAGTATTTCCCTAATGCTTGCCAAGCTTTGTCTTTTCCAGCTTTCGTTTCTGATGAATAGGCAACGAATAAATCGTTTTCCTTATCAAACCCAAGTGTTTGTTTAATTAATTTTTCTTGTTTCCCATGTTGTGAACGTTTTACTTTATCAAGTTTTGTCGCCACAATAATCATTGGAATATCGAAATATTTCAAGAAGTTATACATAATCACATCATCTTCAGTCGGTTTATGACGGAAGTCAACGAGTAAGACAACTGCTTTTAATGTTTTGCGATTTTGAATATACTTTTCAATCATTTCCCCAAACGCTTTACGTAATGGTTTTGGTACTTTCGCATACCCATATCCTGGTACATCAACAAAATAAAATGCTTTGTTAACATGGAAGAAATTTAACGTTTGCGTTTTCCCTGGTTTTGAAGATACGCGGGCAATTGCTTTCCGGTTTAACATTGAGTTGATAAATGACGACTTCCCAACATTTGAGCGTCCTGATAATAAAATCTCCGGTTGTCCTTCACTTGGATAGTGTTCTGGACTCGTGGCGCTCAAAATAAATTCAGCACTTTTAACTTTCATCTTTTTTTCCTCCTGTGAACGCAATTGCTAAAACATCATCTAAGTGAGCAACTGGAATAATTGTCAGTTGTTTTTTCACTGTTTCTGGCACTTCATCAATATCACGTTCATTTTCTTGCGGAATTAAAATCGTTTTTAATCCCGAGCGATTAGCAGCCATTGATTTCTCTTTGAGCCCACCAATCGGTAATACATTTCCACGGAGCGTAATTTCTCCAGTCATCCCTAAATCTTTACGGACTTTTTGATTCGTTAACGCTGAAACAATTGCTGTTGCCATCGTAATCCCAGCTGAGGGACCATCTTTTGGCACCGCACCTTCTGGTACATGAATATGAACCGTGTTTTTTTCGAAAATTTCTGGATCAATTTTGAACTCTTTCGCCCGTGATTTCACATAGCTCATCGCTGTTTGCGCTGATTCTTTCATCACATCACCAAGTTGTCCCGTTAAAACCATGCTTTCACGTCCTGGATAGTACGCAACTTCAACCGGTAAAATATCACCACCGAAGGCTGTATACGCCAATCCTGTAACAACTCCGACTTGGTCTTTACGTTCGGCACTACTATAGTGGTAGCGAGCTTTACCTAAATAATCAACTAAGTTTTTCGCATCAACTTTAACAATCGTGTCAGCATCAGCTAAAACGAGTGACGCTACTTTTCGACAAATCGTGGCAATTTGACGTTCAAGATTACGTACACCTGATTCACGTGTGTATTCACGAATAATTTTGTACATTGCGGCCTTATTGATTGTCAGATTTTTTTTCGTTAAGCCGTGGGCTTTTAACTCTTTTTCTAACAAGTGACGTTTCGCAATTTCAAATTTTTCTTCTTCAGTATAGCTGCCTAATTCAATAATTTCCATCCGGTCCATTAATGGCGCTGGAATTCCTTCATAATAGTTCGCTGTCGCAATAAAGAAGACATTTGATAGATCAATATTTTCTTCGATATAGTGATCGTTGAATTGGCTGTTTTGTTCTGGATCAAGAACTTCTAACAATGCTGAAGTTGGATCACCTTTGAAATCAGCGCTCATTTTATCGATTTCATCGAGTAATAACACCGGATTCATCACTTTCGCTTTTTTCATCGCTTGCGCAAATTTCCCTGGCATTGACCCTAAGTAGGTGCGTCGATGTCCACGAATTTCAGATTCATCACGAACACCACCTAAAGCGATCTTCACGTATGGTTTATCCATTGATTCAGCAATTGATTGCACAAGTGACGTTTTTCCAACTCCCGGAGGACCAACAAGACAAAGAATATCACCTTTCGTTCCCCCAGTTAATTTTTTCACTGCTAAAAACTCAATAATCCGCTCTTTGACTTTTTCTAAACCGTAGTGTTGTGCATCAAGTTTTGCTTTCGCTTTTACGATATCAAAGTTATCTTGGCTATAGACACCCCAAGGGATTGCCATTACCCAATCAATATACGTCCGAATTACACCGCTTTCTGGTGATGCTTGTGGCATCATTTCGTAACGTTTTAATTCTTCCATCAATTTCTCTTTGATAAAGTCTGGTGCCGTTAACGCTTCAATTTTCGTTTTTAAATCTTCAGCTTCTTTTTCTTTCGAACCTTTTTCGCCTAATTCTTCACGAATAACGCGCATTTTTTCACGCAAATAATATTCACGTTGTGATTCTTCAAAGGCACTTTTAACTTCATTTTCAATCCGCGCTTCAATCCGTGCAAGTTCGACTTCATGATAAAGATCTTTCAAAATCATGTATAATCGCTCGTTAATTGAATTTGCTTCCAAATATTCTTGCTTACGATCAACTGGTAACGTTAAGTGATAAGCGATTAAATCCGTCAACTCACTAGCTGTATGACCGTGTGATAAAATATCCATTAACATTGGTACTGGTTTTGAAGTCGCATTTAAATAGCGATCAAGCGTTGTTAAAACTTGGCGCAATAAAGCAAACTCTTCATCATTATTTTCGTGAACATCCGTTAATGATTCTACTGAAGTAAATAGGTATTCCTCATCACTTAAAAGTGCTAACCGTTTTGCACGGGTAATCACTTCCAGATTAATGCGAATTGCTCCACTTGGCGTGCTTGCCCGAGCAGTAATGCGCGCAATCCCTCCAATTTGGAAAATTTCATCAATCTCTGGATTTTCAGCGAGAGGGTTTTTTTGACTCGCGAGAAAAATATATCCTTGGTGATGTTCCATTGCTTCTTGGACTGCACGAACTGATTGTTCACGGCCAACATCTAATTTAATTTCATTATGTGGTAACGCAATAACGCCACGCGTTGCAATCATTGGTAACTCGTGTGTTCCTGTCATCATTGTTGATTCTGACATGAAAATCCCTCCATTCGTATTACTATTCTTATGTAGTGTAACAGACTTCGCTTGCAAAAGGAATAAAAGTACCTTTCAACAACTAAATTTTACAATTTTTTTGGAATTTAACTAGTAATTCGTAAGAAAAACAGCCCCTTCATTCACAGCTTTTAAAGATGTGAGTAGTGAAAGGACTGCTTTCAATTACTTAGTTGTGTCAAGTGTTGGTAAATAAACAAATTCAGGTTGTTTTGTCGTTAATGTCTCAGCAGTAATAATACACTTTTGAACATTAGCAACACTTGGAACGTCAAACATAATTTCAAGCATAATTTCTTCAATAATCGCTCGTAATCCACGGGCACCTGTGCGGCGATCAATTGCTTTTTGAGCGATTGCTGCTAGTGCTTCCTCCGTAAATTCAAGCTCAATACCGTCTAATTCAAGTAAATATTGATATTGCTTAATAATTGCATTTTTAGGTTCAGTTAAAATTGTTTTCAACGCCTCAATATCTAAAGGAATTAATCCCGCGATAATTGGTAATCGACCAACTAATTCCGGAATTAATCCGAACTTTGTTAAATCATGAGGTTCAACAAATTCATAAATATCTGCAATTTCCTTTTCTTCTTGCGAATGGAAGCCAATTACTTTTTTATTTAAACGACTTTTGACGACTTTCTCAATTCCATCAAAAGCACCCCCGCAAATGAAGAGAATATTTGTCGTATCGATTTGTAAAAACTCTTGGTTTGGATGCTTACGTCCACCTTGTGGTGGGACATTCGCTTTTGTTCCTTCAAGAATTTTTAACAATGCCTGTTGAACCCCTTCACCAGAAACATCACGTGTAATTGATGAATTTTCTGATTTACGAGCAATTTTATCAACTTCATCGATATAAATAATCCCTTGTTGTGCACGTTCAATATCAAAATCAGCCGCTTGGATTAAGCGTAATAAAATATTTTCAACATCTTCACCGACATATCCGGCTTCAGTTAAAGCTGTAGCATCAGCAATTGCAAACGGAACATTTAATACTTTCGCTAATGTTTGTGCTAATAACGTCTTCCCACTTCCGGTTGAACCGAGTAACAGCACATTACTTTTACTAATTTCGATATCTGCGTTACTATTCGCGTGTAAACGCTTGTAGTGGTTGTAAACAGCAACTGATAATGATTTTTTGGCACGATCTTGGCCAATAACATATTGATCAAGATGCTCTTTGATTTCGTGAGGTTTCAACAAAGAATCTAACTCTACTGCTGGTGCTGCACTAGCTTGGTGTTTTTTATTTGGTTGCATACCCTCTTGAGTAAATAAAATATCATATGATAATTCAATACAGTCATTACAAATTAGTGCGCCATCCACACCAGCAAATAAATGTACAACCTCTTCTTGTGAGCGCCCGCAGAATGAACAATGTGATTGATTCTGTTTCGACATACACTTCGCCTCCCTTAAATGTGCAATAAAGGTGCGATTTGACATCGCACCTTTTCGCTTTTTTATCAAGTTTCGTTTGATGACAATTCCGCGGCAAGCTTTCACTTGCTATTGTAATTATCTTCGGTTTTAGTATCGTTTTGCTTTCAGCTTCGCTGCTCATTTTAAACTTAAATTGAGCCCGAGTGGAAGCAGTTAATTATTTCGCTGATGCTACTAATAATTCGATTACTTTTTTCATTTTGATGTCATGTTTGATAGCACCAATGTTTCCACCTAATAATGGACGTAATTGTTCTACTTCCATTCCGTACATTGCAGCCATTTGTGCTAATTCAGCATCAGCATCTTCATCAGTTGCATCGATTCCTTCAGCAGCAGCGATTGCTTCTAAAGTTAATCCTGTACGAATGTTTGTTTCAGCTTGGTCTTTCATTTGTCCGCGAACTGCAGCTAAATCTTGACCTGTGAATTGAACGTATTGCTCAAAGTTTAATCCTTGTTGGCTTAATTGTTGTTCGAAGTTTTTGATCATGTTGTCGATCTCAGTTTCGATCATTTCTGGAGCGATTTCCATCGTTGCATTTTCAGTTGCAAGACGTACTAATTCGTTTTTCGTGTGGCTTTCAGCTGCTTGCGCTTTTTCAGCTACTAAACGTGTACGCGTTACATCTGTGAATTGCTCAACAGTTTCAACTCCGTCCATTCCTAATTCAGCTACTAATTCGTCGCTTAATTCTGGAACGATACGTTCTTTGATTTCGTTTACTGTTACAACGAATTTAACTGGTTGTCCAGCTAAATCAGCTGCATGGTAAGCTTCTGGGAATGAAACTTCGATTTCGCGAGTTTCTCCAGTTTTTGCTCCAACTAATTGCTCTTCGAATCCTGGGATGAATGATCCACTTCCGATTACTAATGGATGGTTTTCACCTTTTCCACCTTCGAATGCAACTCCGTCTTTGAATCCTTCGAAGTCGATAACAGCAGTATCACCCATTGTTACTTCTCCGTCGTTTTTCACTAACATTTCAGCTGATTTTTCGCGAGCTTCCATTGTTGCTGCTTCCATATCTGCTTCAGTTACTTCAACTTCTAACGCTTCAACGCTTAAACCTTTGTAATCACCTAATGTTACTTCTGGCATTACAGCTACTTCAGCAGTGACAACGATATTGTTGTTTTGTGGTTCGAATGCTTCGATATCGATTGTTGGCATTGATACAGGGTTAATTCCTGCTTCATCTAAAGCTGCTGGGTAAGCAACTGGTAAAGCCATATCTAAAGCTTCATGGTATAAAGATTCTTTACCATATTTTTTTTCGAATAATGCACGTGGCATTTTTCCTTTACGGAATCCTGGTTCACTTACTTCTTGCACAACTTTCGCAAATGCTTTATCCATCGCAGTAGCGAATACTTCTTCTGAAATACTAAAAGTCAACTTTGCGCGACTATTTTCTAATTTTTCAACTTTAACTGACATGTTAAAATTCCTCCATTCATTCTTATACAACACTTATATTCTAGCGGATGTGCTCATAAATTTCAATTACTAGATGCATTTTTTTTAGCATTCTCCCATTAAATTTGCTAAAAACGTGGGTTTTTGATGATTTACACTTAAAACCATGTAAATTCTAATCAATTAACCATCAATTTCTCCGCTTAACATCAATGCTAACTGCTGCTTGAGTGTCTGCATAAACAGCTCAACATCCGCAAAGCCACTCGTCGTTAATTCGTTCGGATAAATTTGTAATATTTGCCAAGTCACAAGTTGTTGGAGCAGTTCGTGATTTTCAACTTCTTGAGTCAATTGCCGCTTCACGTCTTGAACCCAACTTGTCAATTCAAGTGGTTTCACCGTTTGGTATTTCTTGAAAAAGAGCTTTTGTTGAGCTGCTAAGTCAACAATGAGTGCCAAATACGGTGGCTGAATCATCCCCTCGTCCACACATTTCGCTAATTGTGCAAAAATTTCAGGGTATGTGAGTAATTCTGGATAATGTCGGAGTACACTCATCAGTTGTTCCCAATTTGGTTGAGTTGCTTGTAACATGCTTTGGCAAGTACTTACTTGTTGCTCACACCACTGTGAACGGATTTGTGCGATTTGACTGTGAACAACTGCTTGTTGCTGTGTTGGGAGTTGTTCGCATAACGCTGTCGTAGTTTCAAACAATCCACTCCGCGCGTATGCATAGATCAACTCCGGTAAATAGCACGCTGGAATTTGTTGCCCACTTTCAAAAAAGCTAATGACCGCTTCGTCTAACTCAAGCGTAATCAACAACTTAACAATCCGTTCAACTTGTCCTTCACTATATTCCATCGTCTCATCTAATAATTGTAAAATTAGCGCGCAAGCCTCGGATTGAGCTTGCGCCGCAATATATTGCTCCGCCAAAAATAAGCGTTGATCAATCAGTGGTATTATCATCGGGATTCTCCTTAAATGACAAAAAAACAGCATTAAGCTGTTTTTCATTGTTTATTTGTGACATCTGTTGATGCGATTTTAAAAAATGGCATCCCAAGAGGGATTCGAACCCCCGACCGACGGCTTAGAAGGCCGTTGCTCTATCCAGCTGAGCTATTGGGACATCTACATTTTTTATTATAGCATTTTTTCATGTTTTGGCAAGTAAAATCTTATTTTTTCGTGATTCAATTGCAAAACACTTTTTTTCAGCTGATTTTTAGTTGTTTTCTGCGGAAATCTCGCTAAAATAGAGGTGGATTTCGGAGTTGCTCCGGGTCAAAAAAAGGAGGATTTTATTATGCGTTTATCACCGGCTGTTGAATCAGCATTAAATTCCCAAATGAATTATGAATTTGAATCTGCTCATGTCTATTTAGCAATGGCTGCTTATGCAGCTGATCTTGGTCTTGATGGGTTTGTTAACTTTTTCCAAGTCCAATACCAAGAAGAAGTTGCTCATGCTCAAAAATTTTTTACGTACATCAATGATCGGAACGGACGAGTTGAAATTACTGGCTTCGATACACCAAAAAAAGACTTTGCCTCATTACTTGATGCTTTTGAAACAGCACTTCATCATGAGGAAGGCGTTTCTCACCGTATCCACGACATTATGCAACAAGCTCATGCGGAAACGGATTATTCAACTGTCAACTTCTTAGAGTGGTTTATCAAAGAACAAGTTGAAGAAGAAAGTACCGCTCATAACATCATCGCTAAATTGAAATTATTGAGTGATGGCTCAGGAATTTATTTACTCGATCAAGAATTACAACAACGCGTCTTTACACCACCAACGACAGCGTAAACAAAAAAACTCGTTCTCAATCTGAACGAGTTTTTTTGTTGGCTTTAAGTTAATTAGCGACTTTTATTTTTTTATACTGCTCTTGAGTGATTGCATAGCTTAGATGGAATGCAATCACTTTGTCCCCTTTTGAAGCACCGACGTCAGCACTTATTTGGCGTGCTTCCGTCTTCAAGACTCGTCACAACATAAACACTGATGACGTCGTCTCAGCCGACTATCAGCATTTACTTTTGTGACATACCGTCTTATTTTGAGTGATGCAGTCGGTGCTTGCATCAATTGCGAATGAAAAATAATCATGATCACAAAACCCACTTTTGAGTGAGAATGAGTTTTTTCTAGCAATTGAAGACTAAATCACGTTATTGATGCTTCCTTTATTTACTTGAATGAAGCACCGACGTCAGCACTTATTTGGCGTGCTTTCGTCTTCTCCTTCTTCGCCAAGCCCGTCATGACAACTTCTTGCCCTTTTTCTTCAAGTTTTTCATGACTACCACTTGGACACCAGAAGCAGATGCTTCCTTGAAGTCCCCTTTTGAAGCACCGACGTCAGCACTTGGTGGACGTGCTTCCGTCTTCAAGACTCGTCACAACATAAACACTGATGACGTCGTCTCAGCCGACTATCAGCATTTACTTTTGTGACATACCGTCTTATTTTGAGTGATGCAGTCGGTGCTTGCATCAATTGCGAATGAAAAA
>JBOFQK010000088.1:0-1005 GCA_051660865.1 Culicoidibacterales bacterium
CAATTAAAAACGCTTGGAAATCATTAGTGAGTGAGCGCTACTTACTCTTCTTACTCGAGCAAGCCGGTTTAGCTGAGTCAACACCATTGAAACAACTCACACCCAAACAAATCGAAACGGTTGCTCAACTGTTAAAAGGTTTCCATTTCAGTGTAAATGGCACGCAAAGCTTAGAAAAATCATTTGTTACTGGTGGTGGAATTAAATTAAAAGAAATTGATCCCAAAACAATGCAATCAAAATTCGATCCCCGTCTCGCTTTTGCTGGTGAAATTCTCGACATTCATGCTTATACTGGTGGCTACAATTTAACAGTTGCCCAGTGTACCGGATTTGTCGCTGGTCGCCATATTTAATTACACCCAAAACTTGAAAGGAGTGCTTTACTGATGATCTTTCGCAATTCAAAACTAGAACTCATGCTCAGTATCTTAACGGCGTGCTTCAACGCCCTAATTTCACTCGTTTTACTTTCACTCTTAACCGATTGGCCACTAGCTATATTTGCTGTGCTGTTATTGACAATCACTTGTCTGTACAGCGGATTCGCCGCCCTTACTTGGCAAGCAGAACGAATTGAATTAACACCAACACAATTGTTGTTAACGTTCGGGTTAACAACAAAAGCAACAAAATCATTTGCGCGTCAGCGTGTACACTTTACACGGTTGCGAACAAAATGGTTTCACCAAGCAGTTGGTCTCGTCCGTTGTCAACTTGAACTTGATTCAAACCGAAGTTTAACGCTCACCTTACGCTCTCACACAGCCCTCAAATTAGAACAGCAATTAAGTCCAACTCCACATAAGTACCCCCAAGGTTTAGCAAATCCTCTCGTTTTTGCTCAACTGCCCGCGTTTATCCTGAATGAAAATACTTGGCTGCGGCGCAGTGCCAATATTTTTTGCCTCTTCTTCATTGGCGGAATGCTCTTAAGCCCTCAACAACTTTTAGCACTACCACTTTGGAATTTATGCCTAGGCTTTATTGCTCTTAGTTTAATTG
>JBOFQK010000089.1:0-10399 GCA_051660865.1 Culicoidibacterales bacterium
CAACTCTTTGCTCAAAGTGTAAAAAATCGTGATTTTAGTCAACAATGGACCTCAAAGCGAACAGATGAACTTGGTGACCTTGGTGAAAATATGAACCAATTAGCCCAGATGCTTGATGAACTTGTGACACAACTGGAAACTAAAAATCAATTATTAGCGAATGAATTAAATAAAAAAGAAGAGTTAGAAAAATTACAACGGCAGTTTATTTCAGATGTTTCGCATGAGCTCAAGACACCGTTAGCGTTAATTCAAGGCTATAGTGAAGGTATTATCGATGGGATTGCGGATACAGCTGCAACTAGGCAAGAATATGCTGAAATAATTGTGGATGAAACGAAAGTTATGCAACAGCTAATTGAAGAGCTTTTACAGTTAGCCAAGTTAGATTCACCGATGAATAGATTTAATCTCACAACTTTTGACTTAGCCGAACTTGTACATCAAGTCAATGATCGGTATCGACATTTAGGCGAAACGCAGCAGTTTACCTTAATTGAAACACTGATTCCAGTCGAGGTGACAGCTGATAAAAAACAAATCGAACAAGTGTTAACGAATTATGTGACAAATGCGATTCGTCACGTTCAACCAAATGGAGTAATTCGAATCAATCTAGAAATGAGTGGTGAGGTTGTTCGAGTGGGAGTTTATAATGATGGTCAAAAAATCCCGGAAGCAATTTTACCGTATATTTGGCAACGTTTTTATAAGGCTGATCAATCACGAATTCGTGGTAATGGAGGTAGTGGTTTGGGATTGGCGATTGTGACTGGAATTATTGCCAATCATCAAGGAGAATATGGTGTGTATAATACAGATGAGGGTGTGATGTTCTGGTTTAGTTTACCACTTACGAGAATTTAGTTGACTTGTGACGTAACTGTGATATTCATCGCTTATACTGATAAGGTAAATAAATAAAAGGAGTGTAGATGATGAAACACGAACAAGAATTCAACTTTTCAACTGATGAAAGGGAAGTGCACACAGCATTAGTGACTGAGGTGGAGCAAGTAGCAGACGAAACTTCACAAGCAACTGCTGAAACGGCGAAGCCAGCTAAGCCAAGTAAAAAAGAGCAAGCAATGAAGATTGCAAAAGAAAATAAATCGGTAATTATTGCGGCGTTAGTTGGTGCTATGATTATGTTTAGTGGGATGCAAATTGTTGATGCATTTTCTCATTCGCAAATGACAAATTTTCAAAAAACACATTCTCGTCGATAAAACAAAAACCAATTCAATTTTGAATTGGTTTTTGTTTTATCATCGTTCCTTCCTTGAAACATTTTGAATTTTTTTGTACAATCAAACAATATTAAAGGAGCTGATACGATGGAATGTCGATTAGGTTGCGGTGCGTGTTGTATTGCCCCATCAATTTCAACCCCAATTCCAGGGATGCCGAATGGAAAACCAGCAGGTGTACGATGTGTACAATTAGATGAACAAAATTTATGCAAACTATTTGGCAAACCGGAGCGGCCAATTGTTTGTGGAATGTTACGACCAGAGCAAGAAATGTGTGGTAAGACCAACCATGAAGCCCTTACTTATTTAACGGAACTTGAACAACTAACAAGTAACGAACTTTAGTAGCATTAGCGGTGATTAATCACAAAAAAGCAGAGAAAAAACACACATCATTTTGATGTGTGTTTTTTATTGAAATTTTTTCTGAAGATATCAATAAAGTTAAATGTAAATCTTGGATTTCTGTTGACGAAGATATGATAAATTCGTATGCTTGATGAAATCAATAATGAGATTTAGGGGGAAAAAAGATGAAAAGAGTCTGGACGAGTATTTTTAGTATTATTGCGTTGACAATCATTTTTTTATTGACGGGATGTGCGACAACATCACAAGAAAATACGAAAGAACCAATTACAGTTGCAACTGCGGTTGATACTGAAGGGGGCGTGATTGGGCAACTGATTGTACAGCTGCTAGAAGCAAATGAAATTCCAGTAATTGATCAAACACAATTTGCTGAAATTTCAATTTTACGGAATGCGCTTGTTAGTGGTGAAGTCGATTTAACAGTAGATTATACAGGTAGTGGTGAGCGTTATTTTGCTGATACCGACAGTACGGTTTGGTCTGATTCAACAGCGGGGTATGAATTAATTAAAGAATTAGATTTACAAGCGAATCAATTAGTTTGGCTAACACCAGCACCAGCGAACAATACAGAGGCGATTGCGACAACAAAAGTACTAGCTGAAGAGTATGGATTGGAAACGATGGCGGATTTTGCAGAATATGTAAATGCAGGTAATCCGGTTAAGTTTATTACTTCAACTATTTTCGCGCAAGGAGTTCGTGGTTTAGTTGGGTTAGAGGAAGCATATAACTTCCAATTAACAAATGAACAAATGATTCAATTACAAGATGGGAATACAACACAAATGCTCAAGGCATTGGCTGAAGGACAAAACGAGGTGAATTTCTCACTTGTTTATGCAACGGATGGTTCGTTAGAACAATTAGATTTAGTTGTGTTAACAGATGAAAAGAGTATTCCACCGGTATATCATCCAACTGCAGTTATTCGTGAGGCGGTTTTAACGAGCTATCCGGAAGTTGAAACCATTTTAGCACCATTATTTGAAACGTTAACTTTAGAAACGCTCCAACAATTAAATGCCAAAGTTGCTTTTGATGGTGAGAGTTCACAAGCAGTAGCTCAAGCGTATTTAAGTGATAACAATTTTATTGAATAATACTCCAAGAAAAAAGGGGGAATGCGCATGAAGCGCCAGTTTCAATTACCAGTACTTGCAAGCCTAGTGATGATTGGTTCTCTTTTTTGGTTACCGTTGGTGACGATTAGTGAAAATCGGATTCAAACAGGGGAAGCCAGTTCGATTTTCGCAGTAGCACCAAATTTGGGTATCATCCTGATAATTGTGAGTGGCTGTTTATTAGCCAGCGCGTTGATTAAGTTGCCACGAGCCTATCTCTGGCAAAGTCTTAGCTGGGCACTATTAAATCTTTTGATATTTCAATTTATCAGTCAGCAATTGCATATATTAGCAGCAGATAGCTTGAATCAACGATTAACTTTTGCGAGTGGCTTTTGGCTTTTTTTACTCGGAAGTTATTTATATTTTCAAGTTATCTCTTGGCCAAAATCACGTTGTCGACTGTTAGTATTAGGAATTTTTTTGGTGGGAATGAGCCTGATTATCCTATTTGCTGATTTTAGTCAGCTTGGTTTATATCAAGAGTATCAACTAAAATCAGCAACGTATTGGCAAGCGATACAGCAACATCTTGTGTTAGCTTTAAGTTCTACGGCTTGTGTAATTATTATTGGTTTGAGTTTAGGGTTTTTGATTTATCGGCGGCCACAGTTAGAAACTTCAGTGATGATGGTGATTAATATTTTGCAAGTTATTCCAACAATTGCATTGTTAGGAATGTTGATGATTCCACTTACGTTTATTAGTCAACGCTGGCCAATGTTGGCTGACTTCGGGATTAAAGGTGTTGGGTGGTTTCCGGCATTTATCGCCCTTATTTGCTATGGAGTGTTACCAATGGTAATTAATACAGTAGCAGGCTTACGGAATGTTGAAGCTGATGTACTTGAAGCGGCTAAAGGAATTGGTTTAACGAAAAGCCAAATTTTTCAGCAAATCAATTTGCCGTTGGCAACACCGGTCATTTTCGCAGGTGTACGGATTAGTGTGACTCAAGCGATGGGAAATACAATTTTAGCAGGGTTAATTGGTGGTGGCGGTTTAGGAAATTTGATTTTCTTAGGTTTAGCTCAATCGGCACCAGAGTTAATTTTATTAGGAGCATTAAGCGTTGTTGGCTTAACGTTACTTGTCAATTTCAGCTTAGAAGGAGGGAAGATAAGCTATGATTATGTTCGAAGACGTTACCAAAAAATATGAACAACAAACTGCAGTTGATCAAGTGAATTTTGAAGTGGCGAGTGGTGAATTGTGTACGTTAATCGGACCTTCAGGGTGTGGGAAATCAACATTACTACGGATGGTGAATCGAATGATTGAGCCAACGAGTGGTAAAATTTGGGTAAATCAACAAGAAACTATCAATCAAAATGAGGTGGAACTCCGCCGGCATATTGGTTATGTGATTCAAAATGTTGGACTTTTTCCACACTATACGGTTGCCCAAAATTTAGCAATTGTGCCTAAGTTATTAGGTAAAGAAAAAAAGTGGATCGATAAGCGAATGATGGAAATGATGGAATTGGTCCATTTACCAAAAACCTATCTTGCCAAATACCCTCATGAGTTATCGGGAGGACAAGCGCAACGAGTTGGTGTTGCTCGAGCCTTAATAGCCGATCCGCCAGTTTTATTGATGGATGAACCGTTTAGTGCAGTTGATCCTCAGACGCGTTGGAATTTACAACAATCATTTTTGGAAATTCAGCGTGAATTGAAAAAAACGGTGTTATTTGTCACACATGATATTGAAGAAGCACTCGCTCTAGGGGATACTATCGCATTAATGAAAGATGGCCAATTAATTCAAAAAGCGGCACCGAGAACGTTGTTACTCGAACCAAAACAGAGCTTTGTGACTGATTTTATCGGTTATAGTTTCGGGGTGAATTTATTAGCTAAGTTTCAAGTTGCCGATTATATGACAATTGGTGAGTATGAAACGCTAGGTGTGATGACTACGATTACGAAAGATGCGAACTTGAAACAAGCACTAGCATTAATGATCCAAACCGGAACCGAAGTGTTAGCCGTTATGAATCAAGCACAAGTATGTGGGATGATTACATTTCAACAATTACAAACAGTGTTAAAACAGGCGAGGTGAGGCGATGAAAAAACGCAAAATTACACTTGGAATTTTAGTGTTCCTACTAATTGGTTTTATTTTCGGCTATGAAACAATTGAACCTCTCCTTACAAAAATGTTGCCAACGGGTTCAAGTTTATTTGTTCAACGGACAGAAATTGTGGACTTGTTTTTCCAACATCTCCAACTCGTAGCAATCACTATTAGCTTAGCGCTGACAATTGGTTTAGGGGTGGCCTTTTTGGAGCAGTTTGATGAAAGCAATCAAATTCGACCGCTAATGCAACAACTTGGAACGGTTTTTCAATCCTTCCCAACTGTTGCTATTATTGCTTTAATTGTCCCACTACTAGGTTACGGAGATAAAGCGGTGATTATTGGGGTGGCTATTTATGGTGTTTTACCAATTATGCAAAATACCTTTACCGGTTTTGAGCAAGTCAGTCCTGACGTGTTAGATGCAGCAAAAGGTTTAGGGCTAAATCGATTCCAACAAATTATTCAAGTCAAAATGCCACTTGCATTGCCGGTGATATTAGCTGGAGTCAGAACGGCGTTGATTTTAAGTATTAGTAGTGTCACATTAGGGGCAGCAGCAGGGAGTGGCGGACTAGGAATTCCAATTATCCTTGGTTTACGTTCACAAAATTTTGTTTTAATTTTACAAGGGACGATTCCAATTGCTTTGATGGCACTGATTGCCGATCAAAGTTTAAGAATCTGGGAAAATTATATAAAGTCATAATCTAAAAGTGAAATGAGGATGTTGAAAATGATTATTAAAACAGTAAAGGTACAAATTGATACAATTGATATGTTAGATGGTAATGTTGTAATTGAATCTCATAAAAATTCAGGAAAACCACGACAATATTTTATGCCGATTCGTCCACTGTGGTTAGCAATTGGGATGAATGATTCCAAATATAATGATGTTGAATTTATCCAGAGTCACGCAGCGACACGGAGAATGGTTTTAGCACGATTTAAAGAAATGTTTGAAGGAAAGTTGTGTTGTCTATATTTAAGTAGCATCAATAAAGTTCGGTATTTAGAAGTTATTGAATAAAAGCACCGATCGGTGTTTTTTTTGTTTTAAAAAATACTAATTTAAAGTGAATGCGCTTTCTGTTATAATTGATGAGTAAACAATTATAAAAAGGGTGAATAAGGTGTACGGAAAAACAAATTGGTGGAAAATACGGCTTAATACTTTTGGTGTTCGATTAAACATTGCTTTTTTTATTGTTAGTGTGATCCCAATTTTATTGATAATTGCAGTTGCAATGAACTTTTTAAATACAAATGTAGCGAAAATGATTCGAAAACAAAGTGAAAAAGAAAAAAAGCAAATTGTTACAATTTTCAATAATCGAGCATATGAGCTTGAACGATTAGGGAAATCATTTGCGCGTTCAAGTGAATTATATGGTGCTTTAGAGAAT
Source organism: Culicoidibacterales bacterium (assembly GCA_051660865.1). Classification (GTDB taxonomy): domain Bacteria; phylum Bacillota_I; class Bacilli_A; order Culicoidibacterales; family ZOR0006; genus ZOR0006. The sequence goes on from JBOFQK010000089.1 coordinate 6,245, forward strand.
GGTGATTTTGAAGGAGTTGATCAATATGCTAAACGAATTTTGACGACACTTGATGAAATTGATGGGGCAATCGTATATACGCCAGAATCTGAGCCGATTGTCCAAGCATTTCGTGATCCAGTAGCACTTGAGTTAATTGTAAATCCGACAATGTTACAGCGGACAGTTGGCAGTTCATTATATGGTCAAGAAGTTAATATGAACTATTTAGCTAATGATGGGGAACATATTTATTTTGTGGCAATTGTTCAGATTCAAAATAATGATCCTAATCAACGGAAGGCGACGGGTGCACTTGTACTTTTTGAAAAGTTAGATCAGTCATTTTTGCAATCGGTATTGAAAAACTTTAGATATCAGATTGCGTTTATAAATAAAGACGGGGAAGTTGAAGGTCCATCTCAAATTAAACAATTTATCAAAAATAATCAAATTACCGAAGAACAATTTGAAAAACAAACAACAATTACAGTGCCAGGAAGTGATCGAATTCTTATTCCAATTCAAAAGCAGATTTGGGCAATGATTTCATTGGAAGCAATTACCCAAATTGTGACAGAAATTTCCAATGTGATTAAGCAAGTACTCCTTGCCAGTTTAGTTATTTCGTTTATCGCGAGTAGTTTTTTGCGATTTGGAATGACAAGGTCGATTACCCAATTAGTTAGACGACTGCAAAAAATGAAAAAAAATAAGCAAGTGACACACTTACCTTTAAGGGGACCGATGGAATTACAAGATGTCGCTAACGAATTTAACAACCTAATTGAAAGTTCAAATATTTATCGCGAACAGTCAGTTCGTGACGCAATGACGAATAGTTATAATAAGCGATATTTAGAGGACTATTTACAGAAAATTCAAGAACAAGACTTACCGATTACACTCTTTTTTGGTGATATTGATTTCTTTAAAAAAATTAATGACACATATGGTCATGCAAGAGGAGATGCGGTTATTTGTGATGTTGTCCGGATTTTTTCTGATATTTTAGGGTCAAAAGCAGTTGTTTCACGTTATGGCGGTGAGGAGTTTGTGGCAATTGTCCCATTATTGTCGCCTCAAGCAGCGAAAGAGAAAGCTGAGGCAATCAGAATGGGAATGAAACAATTAACATATACAGGTTTTTATCACGAAGTAACAATTAGTATTGGTGTGAGTGATACAACTCAAGCGAAACATGTGAATCACGTAATAAAACAAGCAGATGAAGCGATGTACTATGCGAAGCAAAATGGGCGTGATCAAAGTTGCTACTATAATTGTCAATTGAGCAAAAAAACTTTGGAATAATTCATCCACGGCGGGACTAATATTTGTTATAATAGTAGTGAAATACAATTAAAGAAAGAGGAATTATGATGAGTCTAAAAGGAACAGAAACACTTGCATGTTTAATGAAAGCATTTGCTGGAGAATCACAAGCGCGCCAACGCTATACAATGTATAGTAAAGTTGCCCAAAAAGAGGGATACTTACAAATTGCTCGAGTATTTGCTGAGACAGCTCGTAACGAAGAGCGCCACGCTAAGATTTTCTTTACACATATGCAAAATGGTTTAGCGGGTGAAAAATTTGCCTTCCCAGTTGAAATTACTGCTGAATATCCAGTTGGAATCGGAACAACGCAAGAAAATTTAACTTACGCAGCAGAAGGGGAAGATGAAGAACATGGAGTTCTTTATCCGAAATTTGCTGAGATTGCTCAAAATGAAGGGTTTAAATTAATTGCTCATAGTTTCCGCCAAATTGGTGAAATTGAAGCACATCATCATAATCGCTATAAGCACTTAGCTGAGTTAGTTGCCAACGGTGAAGTGTTTGAAAAAACGGAAAAAGTGGCATGGATTTGTGAAGAGTGTGGACATATTCATTATGGACCAAAAGCACCGAAAATTTGCGGTGTTTGTCAACATAATCAAGGACACTTCTCAATCTTATCTGAAAACTACTAAAAAAAACGCCTGTTGGCGTTTTTTTTAGTTATTTGGAATAAAGTAAAACCATTTTTCAGCAAAGGGATGACGCAGTTCATTTAAAGCTTGCCAATCCTCCGTAATTAATTGGTATAATTCCCCATTACCAGTAGCACACTTCATTTTTCGACCATCAACACTTTCAGCATAGGCGATTTGAACAGCGGTTCCTGTTAGAAGGAGTTCATCAGCAACGTAAGTTGTTGAACGATCAATTGGCGCCTCCTCAACAATGATTCCACGATGAGCCAATAATTCACGAACTGTTCGCATACTAATCCCTTCAAGAGCACCAGTACCAAGTGTAGGTGTCATGATGCGATCACGATAACGAATAATGACATTAGCGACGGATGCTTCGGTAAGAAGACCACTTTCATCAAATAAGAGCGCCTCATCAAATCCACCTAAATGAGCTTGGTGTGTTGCCATCATTGAGTTCAAATACGCGCCACCAGCTTTAGCTTTAGTCGAAATTGCATTATCTGAATATTTGCGGAAACTTGAGGTCATGAGGCGAAGACCACCGTCATTGCTCAAATAGTTATCCATTGATTGGAGATAAATTGCTAATTGGAAAGTAAGCCCTTCAAGTTTGGGACCAATTCGGCAATCATCGCAAAAGATAAACGGACGAATATAAAATTTTCCTTGCGGATTATTTTTGCGAACGAGTTCCTCCATAATTGCAGCAAATTCATCAAATTCGAGATAAAAATCAAAAGCCATAATTTTAGCTGCGTTCATTAAACGTTCCCAGTGGTCGCGTAAACGGAAGATACGAATCCCATCTTCATAAACAAAACCACGAATTCCAGCAAAGACAAGACTACCATATTGAAGTGAGTTAGAAGCAATTGATACGCCAGCCTCGTGTAGTGGCATAATTTCTTCGGCAAAGTAGGCGTATGGTAACATTTGCGCCCCAAGTTTATTTTTAATACGTTCAGACATTGAAAAATCCCCTTTTCAGTTTACTTAATAGTTTATATTAAACCATTCTATTTATTATAGTAAAAAAAGTACTTAGAAATCAAATCGATTTTCCCCTAACCATTGTTTGGCGTAGTTTACTGCATCACGAATCGAAAACAGTTTTACTGAAGCTGAGCCAACAAAACCTTGAGTAATTGGATAGGTTTTACTGAAAGCACGGCCTAGTGAGATGAAGTCAGCCGAATCATAGTCACAGTCATCGAACCAAACCCACTCGCGATAGCCATTTTGCATAATTGGAGCACCCATTCGCATTTTAGGAGTTGAAGAGCGCAAAGCTTCGCCCATATGAAAACAAGAACATACATCAAAATCGACTCCGAGTAAGAGTACTTTAGCGTCAATTTTATATAAGTAACCAATCGGTGAATTTTTGCCGAATTGGGGTGTAAGTGCATGAATAGCAGTAATTTGTTCAGCTAGTGCTCCATTAGCAGAAAAGGATGTTTGCGGATGGTTGGAACGAATTGAGTCATCGAGTGTGCGAAATAATTCCGCAATCACACCAATCCCTGATGTTGGTGTAGCATCTTTATCAAAAGCAGGCATTTGCTCACGAATCATCTCAACCCAATCAGCAGGAACAGGAGGATTATCCCAATCAGCGGGATCAGATACTTGACTACTATGGGCTGGCATAATAATAGTGCCCGTGTTACCAACGGAGTTGAGAAGTGATTGAATAACCGCTTGCGGACCACCACAGACCCAGCCGATTGATGAGAGTGAGCTATGAACGAGGACGACATCACCAGCGGTAATACCGATTTTTTTTAAATCTTGCGATAAAGTTTCGACGGTTGCAGGTGTTTTTGTTTGATTAATAATTTTTTTTTCTGACATTTCTATACTCCTTTTCACTAATTAGTATAAGTATAACGATTTTTTTTTGATAAAACTATGCCGGAAAATTTAAATTTCACCTAGTAAATTAGGGAGTGAAAAACAAGAAAACGGTATCTTTACGACACACTCGAAAGCGTTGTTTTTTCAAAAGCGAAGAAAAGCAAAAAAAGTAAAAAAAGATGCGAAAAAGTGTTGACGGTAGGGTAAGAAGAGTGATAAGATACATCTTGTCCTTAAGAGACGCACCGAGTCGTGCGAAACGAGAGGGACAAATGTTTTTTGAAAACTAAATGAAATCGACAAGATAAAAAGTCAATTCAAATAATACAGCCAAGAA
>JBOFQK010000090.1:0-4091 GCA_051660865.1 Culicoidibacterales bacterium
TTTCACCACCAGTGTTGCCACCATTGTTTGAAAGCTTCGTCCATGATGAATCACTTCCTGGTACTGATTGTGTCCACCAGTTCGCTTTGTATTGCTCACCATTATAGTTAACAATCATGCCTTCAGTGTACGTGCTACCTGCAACGTAATCTTGGCTTCCATCTGGGTTCACTTCAATTTTACGTTCCCAAGCTGCTGATTGGTCTGGATATTCACCTTGTACCCACCACTTCGCTGTATATTCAACACCGTTATAAATGACTTTATCACCTGTGTTGTACACTTTGTTGAGTTCGAACGTATCACCATCAACTGCTGGTTTTGCTTGAACGCTAATTACTCGTGTTGCTGTCGTTGTTAACCCTTTTGAATCCGTCACGGTATACGTTAATGGATATGTTCCAGCGACTGTTGAATCAACGTTTCCAGAAACTTTGATTTGGCTTGTTAAATCACCGTCTTCTTTATCTGTCGCTTTCACGCCTGCTAACGCATCAAAAGTATCACCTACAGTAATCGTTTTGTTTGCGACTCCACTAAATGTTGGTGCCGTATTCACTTCTGGTTCAATGACTTCAGCTTGAACGGTAATTACTCGTGTTGCTGTCGTTGTTAACCCTTTTGAATCCGTTACGGTATACGTTACTGTGTACGTTCCTGCGACTGTTGAATCAACAGTTCCAGAAACTTTGATTTGGCTTGTTAAATCACCGTCTTCTTTATCTGTCGCTTTCACGCCTGCTAACGCATCAAAAGTATCACCTACAGTAATCGTTTTATTTGCGACTCCACTGAATGTTGGTGCCGTATTCACTTCTGGATTTGGGTTTTCTGTTGTTGTCCCAAAGTTTTTGAAAATATTTGTGAAGGCATACTTAGTTGAAACACCTTGGTTATTTTCTAACATTGCATCACGGTTCATTGACCAGAATGATGTCATTGCTAACCCTTTTTCAATCGCATGATCCACAACTAATTGTGACCATTCTGTTGTAAAGATTGGGTGAGCCGATCCTTCAAAACCGATTGATGGTGTTGTTCCAATTTTCGCATACGCTTGCTGTGTTGTTAATGTGACATTCGCATATTTTGCAAAGTATGTTTTTAATTGTTCCATTGTACTATCAACCGCACGTAATGATGCTGTTCCGTAGTTTTCACCTGGTAATAATGTCCCATTTCCATAGCACATTGTCATTAAATTGACAACTTCAACATCAACACCTTCTGAAAGGTATGCTTCTAACACGTCTAATTGGATTGCTGTTAATCCGCTTGGTAAGACTGGTAACGTTAAGACGATGTCAACACCAGTTGCATCTTGTAACATTTTAATTGCTTTCGCATTCGCAACATTTTTCGCTTTATTTTGGGCTGCACCTTCAATATCAAGATCTAAACGTGTTAAGTTAAAGCCATCAACTAATTCTAGGTACGTATTATATAAAACATCAACATCTGATGTTACTTCCCAAATTGCTGTCCCGCTTAAACCACCAAGTGAGATTGTTACATCGCCACCGATTTCACGTAATTCACGAATTGATTGTTTAATTCCTTGGTACTGACTATTCGTATTATTCGCTTCATTTAAAACTGAATAACCACCGAATCCCCACTCAACTTTTCCATCTTTAATCGTATTCGAAGCTGCTTGAATAAATCCAAGGTTGAAGAATTGTACATCTGTATCGAGTGATAATTTCGCTAAGTTTGCAGCTCCACTATTCCCATATACTGAATCACCAACCCAAGCTGTCATATCAACAAATGGCGCATTGACTTGACTTGGCCACTGAATTCCTTGACCAACATTGAAGTCTAAATTATCTTCTGTTGTTTGAGCTTGTACCGTAATCACACGTGTTGCTGTTGTTGTTAATTCTTGCGAATCTGTCACTGTATACGTTAATGTATATGTTCCTTCAACATTTGCATCAACACTTCCAGCAACTTGAATTTGGCTTGTTAAATCACCATCTTCTTTATCTGTCGCTTTGACACCTGCTAAGGCATCAAAAGCTTCACCAACTTGAATTGTCGTGTTTGCGACACCGCTAAAGACTGGAGCTGTGTTCACTTCTGGTTCTGGTGTCACTTCAGCTTCAACGTTAATGACGCGGCTTACAGTTGTCGTTAAGCCTTGCGAATCTGTGACTGAGTACGTTACTGTGTACGCACCAACGACTGCTGAATCAACGCTTCCTGAAACAACGATTTGGCTCGTTAAATCACCATCTTCTTTGTCCATCGCTTTGACACCTGCTAAGGCATCAAAAGCTTCACCGACAGTAATTGTTTTATTTGCTAAACCGGTGAACACTGGTGCGGTATTTACTTCTGGTTTTTCACTCGTTTCACCAAAAATTGTTTGGCGATACATTTCCGGACCATTTGTTGACATCCGTTGGACAAGTTCAATACTTTCAATTGTCGCGTCACCGCTTAACTTGAACGTATATGTTTGCCCTTGCTCAATATTTTTTCCTTCCCAAACTGACTGTAAATCAACGACTGTGTAGCCATTTTCATACGTCACTGTTCCGGCCATATGGTCACCACGTGCAAGTGCACTGTCTGATTTAATGTAAAGTTTTGGGGCTTTAATTGTTTCTGAACCACGTTCAACTTCTTTTAATACGCTGTTGCTTTCTTCAGCTTTTTCATTGTTTGTGATCGTGATTTCGTAACCACCACCAGTTCCCCAATCTTGCGTAAATGTTGAGATTGACACGGCAACATCTAATGCTTCATAGATAATTTCGTGAGTTGGTAATTCAGCTTGACCGAATAAACCTTCTTTCATCGCCGTTGTTAATTCATCGCGACGTGCAGTTCCATCTGTTGATGCATCTTGTGACGCCATCCAACCGATCATGCCACCAAGGTTGTTGTCTAAAACGTAATCAGCTTTCGCCGTAATTGAACGGGCATTGTCATACGTGAAGAATTTTCCAGTTGTCGCATCATATAAATATGGTGCTTGTGCAGCTTCATCCCAATATTCAACTAAACCTGGGTATGTCGCTTTTAATTTATCAAGACCGTTGTATGTCCATGCTCCGGCAGCACGTCCACCATCACCAGAACTCATTGGCGCTTCATTTGGTGCTCCATATGATGGCGTTTGATCCGCATCTTTTCCTGATAATGTTGCCGGTTGGAATAATCCTGGTAATTCAGTATTGTCGCCAGCTGCAACTTCATTCCAACCACGTGTGTAGAACGCTGCTCCGATGACGATCTTATCAGCTGGTGCTCCTTGAGCTAATAAATAATCAACTGACTCATCGATTGAAAGATTGTTATCGTTCATTGGATCATGTTCATTGTAAAGTGCCGTTTGATGGCCACTCATACTATCCCATGCACCACGTAAGTCATATGTCATAATATTCGCAAAGTCAACAACATTGAATAAAGCGTCAACATCGATTCCTTTATCAACTTTCGCTTTTGGTGCCGGTAAGGCAACTGTTAACTCATAATATTTATTGGCTGCGATTCCTTTTTCGTCCATCGCTGCCCGTAACTCTTCTAATAACGTAATATAGTTGGCTTTATCAGCAGCACTCGCATTTGGTGTTCCCTCATCGTTTTTATTATCGACAAGATCACCTTCACGCACTTCACCTGGGAATTCCCAGTCTAAATCAATAAAGTCCATGTTTGTATATTCAACGAATTGAATAATGTTAGCAATGAAGTTGGCACGTGCGGTCGCATTCGCGGCCATCGTTGAGAAGTCTCCTGATTTTGACCAACCACCAACTGAAATTCCTAATTTCAAGTTGGGATTTTTTTCGCGTAGTTCTTGCAAGGCAATTAAGATTCCGGCATTTGCCGCTCCCCATTGCACACCTTCTTGACCAACTGGTGCACCAACGGCTGCATCTTTGTCGGTAAAGACTAAGTCACCATTCGCATCAAAATCCATAAACGCGAAGTTTAAATGGGTTAATTGATCAGCAGGAATATCTTTTGGATAGAAGTTTCCTTGTCCACCCCAGATTGACCAGTCACCATAGTACATTACATTGCGGACTGTACTTGCTGCTCGTGCTTTTTGCGCTTCATAACTTTCTGGTTGC
>JBOFQK010000091.1:0-35554 GCA_051660865.1 Culicoidibacterales bacterium
GGTTCCAACTGATTGCCACAATTTTTGCACTTGTTCAGCAGTTGGATACAGTCTAATTTTTTGAGCGAGAATCATCTTTGACCAACTCCTTCACGTCCATAATACGAATGAAGGAGCTTGAATTCAATGATTTTTGCTGCTTTATAATAACTTAATACTGTTCGCTTCCCACTCCTTGATTTAACTCTAGGAAAAATCTATAAAAATCACTTGTATTTATTGACTTTTATAAGTTAAAGCTAGCTGTTTCTAGCCTCCTCACTATTAAGATACACTCTTTTTCGTAAGTTGGTCTTTTTTTTTATTTCCATCTGTTTACTTAGCTGTTTTTAAAATATTGGGGCAAATAAACGAATAAAACTTTCGCTAACTTTATGCCACCATGGACGTCTTTGCCACACGCGACGATCGATTCGCTGTGAATGGGCAAAATCTGTAGTTAATACCTCCGCTAATTTAGCGACGACTTCGCGTTGTGAGACGAGTGCCATCGCTTCAAAATTAATCACGAGCGAACGATAATCAAGATTAGCCGTTCCACATGCTGCAAAATGATCATCAAAAATCCACACTTTACTATGTTGAAATGTCTCAGCTAATAAATAAATTTGCACACCTGCTTGTAATAATTCATCAATATAACTTTGCGTGCAACGATACACTAACTTTTTATCAGGATTACCTGGAATTGAAATCCGTACATCTACTCCCGATAAAGCCGCTGATTTTAGCGCCTGTAAAATATCATCGGGCAAAATCAAATATGGTGTCGTTAACCAAATTCGCTGTGTTGCCATCGTAATCAGTTTATATAAACTTTGCTTTAACGGGTGTTTTTTAGTATCGGGTCCATCGGAAATAATTTGGACAATCCCATTCGTCATTTGTGGTGCTTGGATTGGAAAATATGCTTTTGAGTTTAATTTAGTAAAATCTTCTCGCGTTGAAAAATACCAGTCACCTAAAAAAATCGTTTGCAAACTTCGAACTGCTTCACCAACTAGCGAGATATTGGTATCTCGCCAGTTTTTTGTCTTTGTATCGGCATAAACATACTCACGCCCCAAATTAAATCCACCAATAAAACCAATTGTTCCATCAATCACAGCAACTTTTCGATGATTCCGCCAATTAACTGTTGAATCAAGTACGAGTGATTGTGGATCGCCAAAAAAGGCAAACAAGACGCCGGCATTTACTAAACGTTGGATGTCTTGATCTTCTAGCGTTCGAAAGCTTCCCCCGGCATCAACTAAAAAACGGACCTCAACACCAGCTTGCGCTTTTTTGACGAGGACATCAAATAATGGTTTTGTCACTTCATCAGCGCGAACAATATAAAATTCTAAGTGAATATGATGTGTTGCTTGTTCAAGTGCCACCAATAATTGATCAAAAAACTGTTGTCCAACTTGCACATCAACAGTTGTATTTTGATACATCGGCCGTGGTGCAATTGTTTGTAAAAATTGATATTGTCGGTGTTGATACGGATCCATTTTCTCTAGGATGAGTGGAACAAATGCTTCGTAACGATCATCGAATTCACGATTTTTTTCAATTTTTTGCTGGAATTGTTTAATATGTTTTTTATTGCGGCCGAATAAGAAAAACAAGCTGATTCCAACAATTGGAATTGCAAAAACAATTAAAATCCAAGCCCACTTCGCTGACGGATCACGATGACTAAAAAAAATCGCAATAAAAATAATAAATGAAATCAATAATTGAATAATTGATAAGATAAAGCTATTACTATACGTCCAAAAAATTGCGGTCACCACAACAATAATGGCGATAACCATCAATAATAACGCAATAAATCGCCCCCGACTTTTTAACATTCGCCACTTTGGTTTCTTCTGCATAAATTACTCCCCTTAGAAAAAAAGAGTGGCTCCCCCACTCTCCTTAGTTTGCAATAACCCCACGGATACCTTGGCATGTTGGGTATTTCTCACAACTGTCACAACTCACACATAATTCACGTAATTCACGTGGAACAAATGTCCGAATTTCTTCATCATTATATCCAACTTGTAGACGCTTATCATCAATAATAATTGGTCGGCGCAGTACACTTGGATTTTCTTGGACAAATTCGATTAATGTATTCAGGCTCATTGATTCAATATCAATATTCCCTTCCATAATCACTTTTGAACGCCGTGAAATAATATCTTCCGTGCCATTTTCTGTGCGTTCTAAAATATAACGTAATTCATCAGCCGTTAACGGCGTCACAAATAAGTTTTTTTCACGATATGGTAAACTAAAATTTTCTAGCCATTTTTTTGCTTTACGGCAAGATGAACAGCTCGGTGTTGTATAGATTGTAATCATCAAACTTCCTCCTTCGTCATCTCGTTAATAACTTTAACTTTGATATACTCTCTATTCTAGCGGAAACGCATCACAAACTCAACGTAAGTTTAATTAATTTTTTCGATAATCTCAGCATGATTTTAAAAAATATCGTAGCCAATGATTAGCCTTATCAAGCGACTTTCACGGTATCTGCAAACACTCAATCAAGCGCTCAATCAGGTGAAGCTCGCTACTTATTCACCGATTGTATGACTATTAATTTCGGGGAAAACACCAATCACTTAATCGTTGATTTTAGTTTCCGAATTTTAAGTATAAAAAAACACCTAGAATTTGAACACATTTTTTAGTGTCCACTTCCTAGGTATCATTTTACTTTTTATCTGCTAATTGTTTCTCATATGCGACTAATTCGGCTTTGTTTGCACGAATAAAGTGTCCTGGGCGAATTTCTACCCACTCAGGTCCTTCTTTTGAATAGTCATGGACATCGGCAGTGTATGGAATCCGTTGGCGATTACGCTCATAAATCGGATCTGGTTCCGGAATCGCTGATAAGAGTGATTTTGTATATGGGTGTAATGGGTGAGCGTATAACTCATCCGCATCAGCTAACTCAACGAGTTTTCCGTGATACATTACCCCAACACGATCACTAATGTATTTAACCATTGATAAATCATGGGCGATAAATAAATACGTTAAGCCAAATTCTTTTTGTAATTTTTGCATTAAGTTTACAACTTGTGCTTGAATTGAAACATCAAGTGCTGAAATTGGTTCATCAGCAATGATAAATTTCGGTTGCGTGATTAAAGCACGAGCAATCCCGATCCGTTGACGTTGTCCCCCTGAGAATTCGTGTGGGAAACGGTTTGCGTGATCTGGTGTTAATCCAACAATTTCAAGAATTTTATAGACTTTCTCTTGGCGATCTGCTTTATTTTCCGCTAATTTATGGATGTCTAATCCTTCAGCAATAATATCAATAACTTTCATACGCGGATTTAAACATGCATATGGATCTTGGAAAATCATTTGAATTTCACGTGTTAATGTCCGCTTTAAATCATTTTTGATTTTCCCGCTAATTACTTGACCGTCAAACTTCACTTCACCGGCAGTAATATCATATAAACGAATGATTGAACGACCAGTTGTTGATTTTCCTGAACCTGATTCACCTACAAGTCCAAAAACTTCACCTTTATAAATATCAAAGCTCACATCATCAACAGCTTTAACGACTTTTCCACCGCCAACTTTAAAGTGTTGCTTTAAATTTTTGACTTCTACTAATTTTTCTTTCTTCATTAGTCAAGTACGCCTCCTTCCGCTGCAAATGATTCTCGTAAACGTACCACAATTGCTGGTGGTTGTACTTTTGGTGCTGCTGGATGTAACAGCCAAGTTGCCGCAAAATGCGTTGGGCTTACTTGGAACATTGGTGGTTGTTTGACAAAATCTAACTCCACTGCCCATTGATTACGTGGTGCAAACGCATCTCCCGTTGGTGGGAATAAAAGATTCGGTGGTGTTCCTGGAATCGAGAACAACTCTCCTTCTGCATCCATTGATGGCATCGATGCTAATAATCCCCATGTGTATGGATGTTGTGAATTGTAGAACACTTCATTTGATGTTCCAATTTCCACTAAACGTCCTGCATACATTACGGCTACACGATCCGCAACATTAGCAACTACCCCAAGGTCATGGGTGATGAAAATCACTCCAACACCTGTTTTTTGTTGGATATCTTTCATCAATTCAAGAATTTGCGCTTGAATCGTTACATCTAATGCCGTCGTTGGCTCATCGGCAATTAATACTTTTGGATTACATCCTAAAGCAATGGCGATAACAATCCGCTGACGCATCCCCCCCGAGAATTGATGCGGATACTGTTCAAAACGTAATTCAGGATCAGTAATTCCAACTAAGTTTAATAACTCAATCGCTTTAACTTTTGCTTCTTCTTTCGAAACTTTTTGGTGTTTGATGATTCCTTCCATGATTTGTTTCCCAATTTTCATCGTTGGATTCAATGATGTCATTGGATCTTGGAAGATCATCGCGATTTCACCACCGCGCATATCTTCTAATTCTGTTTTTGAAAACTTGGTAATATCTTTTCCTTCAACAAGAATTTCTCCATGTTTTACATAACCGTTACTCGCTAAAATCCCCATGATTGCTCGAGTAGCGACTGATTTCCCAGATCCTGACTCACCAACAATCGCTAATGTTTCACCTTTATTTAATTCGAAGTTTACACCACGAACTGCGTGAACTTCACCAGCATTGGTCTTGAAAGAAATATGTAAATCTTTTACTTCTAATAAAGCCATATTCGCCACCCTTTCTACTTCATTTTTGGATCAAACGCATCGCGTAGACCATTTCCTAATAAGTTAAAACTAATCATTAAGAGCGTTAACACTAATGCTGGAATTAACAACATATGTGGGTATAACAACATCGACTTAAAGCCATCACTAATTAAAATCCCTAATGATGGAAGTGGTGCTGGTAAACCAAGCCCTAAGAACGCTAAGAATGATTCGAAGAAAATTGTACTTGGAATCGAGAACGAAACCACGACGATTAACTGTCCTACAACGTTTGGTACTAAATGTTTGAAAATTAAGCGTGTATTTGATGCTCCAAGTGTCCGAGCTGCTAAAATGAACTCATACTCTTTGTACTTTAAAATTTGGCTACGAACAACCCGTGACATTCCAACCCAGCTCGTAAATGATACGGCAAAGATAATCGTTGGGATACTCGGTTTGAACACAACAAGTAATAACGTTAATAAAACTAAACTTGGAATACTTGAAATGATTTCTGAGATACGTTGCATCACGATATCAAGTGTTCCACCGTAGAACCCAGAAACTCCACCATATGTTGTTCCAATAACTAATTCGATTATTGCAACTGTAAAGGCGATAAATAATGAAATTCGTGCCCCATACCATGTACGTACCCATAAACTACGTCCAATATCGTCAGTCCCAAACCAATCAGTCGCATTTGGCATCTGACTTGAATTTGAAAGATTTTGTGCGGCATAATCACCACCACCGTTTAAATACGGTCCAACAATTGATAATACAATAATTAATAAGATAAAGACAAGTCCAGTAATTGCTAATGGATTTTTACGTAAATTAATCCATGCTTCACGCCAAAACGACGTATTTTTTGACTCGATTTTTTCGCTTGCTTCTGTATGCATTGGTGCCAAAACTAATAATGACTCATCAACTTCAATTGTGTCGTTTGGACCAACATACTGTTGCTTCATTGCCTCCATTAATTGCCACCTCCTAAACGAATACGTGGATCGATAATTCCGTATAGAACATCAATCACTAAAATAATTGCAATGTTTAATGCTGCATAGAACAATGCAAGTGATAACGTTAAAGTGTTGTCACTACTGTTAATCGCATTAACTAAGACATTTCCAAGACCTGGAATCCCAAAGATTCGCTCGATAACAAGTGATCCTGTTAAAATTGACATTGCTAACGGACCAACAACTGTCACAACTGGAATTAATGCATTACGAATTGCATGCTTCCAAATAACTGTGCGGTGTTTTAACCCTTTTGCTTGTGCTAATAGAATATAATCGCTTCCAAGCACTTCAACTAATTCAGTACGCATATAACGTGTTACCGCTGAAATTGCATACATTGATAAAGCGAAGACTGGTAAGATTAATGATAAGGCATTTGTTGAAGAATAAATAATTGGAACTAAACCAAGTTTAAATGCGAACACATATTGTAAAATTGTTGCAAATACATAACTTGGGACTGCGATTCCTAATACCGTTAAGACCGTAATTCCATTATCTAAAAACTTCCCGCGCTTTAAAGCCGAACCGATTCCAGCAAATAGCCCAACTGTTACCCCGAAAATGATGGCTGGTAAACCGACGCTCATTGAAACAACGATTTTGCTACTAATAATTTCTGTAATTGGTGCACTTGGCTGAACTTTTAATGATGTTCCTAAATCACCTTGCAATAAATTCCCCAAATAGCGTGCATATTGTTGTGGAAGTGGATCTTTCAATCCATATTGAGCCTCCACATTATCACAAACTTCTTGTGGTAATTTTGAACGATCACAAATTCCACCAGGCATTAGTTGTAACAATCCAAAGAGAACTGTTGCAATTACCCAGAGTGTTAATACGGCAATTAAAATACGCTTGATAATATACTTTAACACTTGAGTTCCTCCTCTCATTTCTTTCCTTTAATTTATTATATTCTTTCAAATATTTCTTTAATGATATGCAAAATCTCACGACATTTCAAGCATTTTCAATAATAAATTTGGAAAATACTATCAATAATTAAGAATTATCAAATGTAACCGTTTTCCGAGTTGTTTTGTGTAAATTTTATCGCACGTTTATAATTTTTTATTATTCTGTTATTTTTTTATTACTGCTATTTTATCCTTTCATGATAGAAAACTGTGACGAATTATTCAGCTTTTTCTGAAAGTATGCTATACTTTTGACTTGGTGATAGAAATGAAAAAAATAAAAATAGTCTCTCTCGTGATTGGGATAAATCTGCTCATTGCTACAGGTCTTAGCGTTTGGCAGCAATCATTCTTGTTATTTATTAATACACTCTTTATTCTTGGAATTATTGTCCTGATTGTTGGAGCTTGGCTCTACATTTTAGACCAAGGATTTTTCCGAATTATCCATTACGGCTTTAAAAAACTAAGTAAACACTTACCTTTCGCTACGAAAATTAACGATAGTGATGAAGTTTTTGACCAACCTGTAGATGATTCAATGTTATATGAAGTCAAACAACATGCACATACCTTGCCCATTTTATTTAGCGGCCTAGCATTAGTTGTACTTTCTTATCTCTGTTTATTATTTATCTAAAATTTGCTTAGGAGGATTTCTTTACAATGACACAAAAGAAACGCATGATTTCTGGAATTCAATCTTCTGGAACAATTACATTAGGAAATTATATTGGTGCCATTCAAAATTTTATTAAGCTCCAAGATGACTACGAGTTACTTGTTTTTATTGCGGACTTACATTCAATTACGACACCACAAGATCGCAAAGAATTACAACACAATATTCGATCACTTGCTGCTTTATACCTCGCATGTGGACTTGATCCAGAAAAAGTAACAATTTTCATTCAATCCGAAATTCCACAACATACACAGTTAGGTTGGATTTTAGAATGTTCAACTTACATGGGTGAACTTGAGCGGATGACTCAATTTAAAGATAAATCACGTTCTCAAGCTGAAAAGTCTGCTAATGCAAGCATTGGTGTTGGTTTATTTACTTACCCAAGCTTAATGGCAGCCGATATTTTACTGTATGATGCTGCTTTCGTTCCTGTTGGCGAAGATCAAAAACAACATTTAGAATTAACGCGTAATTTAGCGCAACGCTTTAACAATAAGCACGGTGAAACCTTCATCGTTCCTGAACCAATTATCGCTAAAGCTGGTGCTCGTATCATGTCTTTAACTGATCCAACGCGCAAAATGAGTAAATCTGATCCAAATCAGCGCAGCTTTATTTCAATGCTCGATCCAATTAAGTCAATTGAAAAGAAAATCAAATCTGCTGTAACTGATTCAGAGGGAATTATCGCTTATGATCCAGTTAATAAGCCAGGAGTCAGTAACTTACTAACAATTTTCAGCGTCTTAAGTGGGCGAGAAATTCCTGAGTTAGTCGCAAGTTTTGAAGGGCGTGGCTATGGTGAATTTAAAACTGAACTTGCTGAACTCGTTGTTGCAACAATTGAGCCAATTCAAGCACGCTATCATGAAATTTATGCTTCAACTCAACTTGATGAAATTCTTGATGCTGGTGCCTTAAAAGCTCAACGTCTTGCACAGCGCAAATTAACAAAAGTCACAAATAAAGTTGGCCTCGGTCGTAAACGTAAATAATGACTAACAAGTTGCTTTTATTAGCAACTTTTTTTACAATACTCACCTCAAGAAAGGAATAACTCTTATGAAACAACATTTAATTGTCATTGATTTAGATGGTACAGCTTTACAAAACCATCATGAACTTGCACCATTTACACTCAAAGCACTTCATGAACTTCAAAACCGTGGACATATCGTGATGATTGCCACTGGGCGCTCATATTTATCATCTCGTGATTTTTATCATGAACTTCGTGGTCTCGCACCAATTAGTAATTTAAATGGTGCTATCGTCCATCACCCCCAAGCTAAAAACTTTCCAACGCTTAAGCATTTTGTTAATGCTGAATTATTACAACTACTTTGGGATCAAACCATTTTTCCTGAAATTGAAATTATTTGGCTTGATCAACAACAGCAAGCAATTATGAGTGGGATGAATGCTCAAATTGAAAAATTGTTAGCTGATCAAAACTTCGTCGCCGATGTTGCAGTGAAACCTTTAGCAATTACTGATTTAGCAACAGCTCATGCTTGTACTGTTGTTATTAAACCTGGTCTTGAGGCTCAATTTAGCGCTAAAGCAAAACAATATTTTGGTGAAGCAATCCAACTCCGCTCATGGGGCAGTGAATTTGCGAATTTTATCGAATTATTTTCACCGACAATTTCAAAAGCTTCAGCAATTGCTCACGTCCAAGATCATTATCAAATCGCTAATACCCACACCCTAGCATTCGGTGATCAACTCAATGATCTTGAAATGCTCACATACGTCCCACACAGTGTCGCGATGGCGAATGCAGCTCCAGAATTAAAAGCAATTGCCTTCGCGACCACAGCTCTACCAAATACCGCTGGTGGTGTTGGTCACTATTTGAATCAATTTTTCCAATTGAATTTAGACTAGTACTTGTTTTTCACAAAGATTCACTCTATAATTTGACTAATTCAAAAAAGAGGGGACGATTGTATGAAACGAATTATTTTAGCTGGTGGTTGTTTTTGGGGTGTTGATGCTTATTTTCAACAAGTTCACGGTGTACTACATACACGAGTTGGATATGCACAAGGCACTGTCCCATTTCCATCATATGAACAAGTCTGTACTGGAACAACGGGGCACGCCGAAGTTTGTGAAATCGAATACGATGAAACTCAGCTACCATTAGAACTTCTACTCCAACACTTTTTCTTAATCATTAATCCGACAGTTTTGAACCGTCAAGGCAATGATCGTGGACACCAATATCGTACTGGCGTGTATTATTTTGATGTAGCTGATCGCGAACCAATTCAAACATTTTTGGCAAGTCAACAACCGAAATATGATAAACCAATTGTCGTTGAAGTTGAACCTGTCAAAATCTTTTATATTGCTGAAGAATATCATCAAAATTATCTCAAAAAAAATCCCCATGGGTACTGTCATATCAATTTAAACCTAGTTGATCAACTTCAAACTAAATAAAAATTAAAAGGCATGACCTGATTGAGCAATTCAATCAGGTCATGCCTTTTTACATTATTGAATTTTTGCAAATCGCCCTTGAATTTGATGTGTTGGCATAATATCGACAAACGCCTGATTATCGACACTCGAAATCAGTTGCTGTGTATCATACAGTTGATAACTTGTGACAACTGTCATCAAAGTCTTCTTCGGCTGATTTGTGTATGCCCCTACCGCATCAAAGATAGTTATTCCACGATGATTCGTTTGGGTGAGGGCATCGATTAATTGCTCCGCCTGACACGTAACGATGAACAATGTATATTTCATGTGACTCGAATGAATTGAATTGACTAGTAGCGACTGCACATAGAGTAAAATCAGCGTATATAGTGCTGGTTGAATATCATTCATCACAGCTGCAATTGCAATAATGAACCCATTAATAATCAAAGCATACTTCCCAAAGGACGCATCTGATTTTGTTGATAAGTACATTGTCAAAATATCCATGCCGCCTGTTGAACCGCCATAACGTAAGCTCAAACCAACACCGATTCCGATTAAAATTCCACCAAAAACAACGTTTACAATTTCATCAGTTGAAATGGCAAATGGTGGAACAATTGCAAATAACAAACTCGTAATCCCAACCGAAATAATTGATAAGATGGTAAAGCGTCGATTAACTTTAAACCACCCAAAAATGAATAACGGAATATTTAACGTAAATAAGATAATTCCTAAATCAAGTGGAACCTGAAAGAATTCATTACTCGCATAAACAAGTAACTGACTAATTCCTGCCAATCCTCCACTATATAATGCTGCTGGTTCAACAAATAATTTGAACCCAACAACATAGATAATTGCCCCTAAAATTACCGCAATTACTTGGTGAACACGACTTTGACGATCAAAATAATTTAATACAGACATTTTATACTTCCCGCTCTCGTAAGAAAATTGTTTTTTTGTTATCTTAGCACATCTGTCTGCAAACCACTAGCCTTTTCTGCTGCTTGTTTTAAAAGCGCACGTCTTTGACGAACTTCAACTCGTAATGCACGCCAACGTGTCAATCGTATAAACTTCAGACTATGAATGATAATGATTAAACCAGGTAGTGCAAATACCATCCCGAAGAACCCAAACAAGGTACTTCCAACATATAATGCCAATAAAATAAGTAGATCATTGACCTTAATTGCCCGTCCATACACTTTCGGTTGGATAACATTCGATTCAAATTGAACATAAATCAATAGTACAGCAATAACTTTCACAAATAATGAAACTGAAATTGGTAACGTCACAATAACAACGAAAATAAGTCCAATCGCTGTTCCAAAAATTGGAATCACTTGTAATAAGTTAATCACAATTGCCAGTGGAATTGCATTTGGCACTTGGAAAATCGTCATAATAATTGCAAATGCTGTCGCACCAATCACAATTATTGTTCCTAATGCTCCAATATAACTCCGTAAAGATTTCCCTAATCCCGTCAAATACTCGCGAACGTGTTTTCTTGTCTTTATCGGGAAGATTCGAATCATCGAATCAATTAAATTTGGATAATCAATCAGCATATACATACTCACAATAATCGTCAAAATTGTTGTTAATAAAATATTGACCGTTGAAGAAATATAATTGACACCTGATGAAAGAATCCACGTTTGTAACGTATCTAATAGCTGATTGTAGTTATTCACCAACCAATTCGTAATTTCATAAACAATATCAATTTTCAATTCCGTTGAAACCCACGTCACAAATTGTGTTCCTGAATCACCTAGCGCGATTAATTGTCGTGCAATCAGTGGCGCAATGTTAAAGAAGGCGAAGAAAATTACACTTGTAACCAAAATAACGACAATGAATGCTGCAACTGCACGCAATCGACCACGAAAAACCTTTTCTTGTAAAAGTGTCACGAGCGGATTAAATAAAAAGGCAATTACAAAACCACCAATGAAAGGCGTCAAAACCTCTTGAATTGATTGAAAGACATTACGAAATTCACTAAATGCATAAAAGACAACGAGTACCGCGATTAAAATAATCAGACCATTAATCACCCGCCAATTCGGTCGGTTTTTCAAATATTTTTTCACAATTTTATTCATCAAGCTTCTCCTTTAGTAACCATTATTTAAATTTTAAACTTTGTTGTGCTTGGAAAAAGTAGAGTTCACCACGAATCAACTTTTGCTGATCAGCAAATAATTGTTTCGCAGCCAATAAATACGTTTCCATTTGAATTTGATAGCGTTGTCTCAATTCTGCTTGCATTACTTCATCAAAACTCCCTACAAAATCAGTTTTATAATCAACAATAATAATTTCATTCTCGAGATGATAGACTGCATCAAAAATCCCTCGCATTAAAACTGCTTGTGATTGCTCACTCCATTGTGGATACACTGTTTCAGCTGCGCGCAATAAGCTAAATGGGAGTTCTCGTTGGACATGTTGTGCCTGTTTAAATTTCTCACCTAATCCCGTTGCTAAAAATTGCTCGATCCACTCACTATTTATCAGCGCTCGTTGTTCATCCGTAAAGGCTTGTTGAGCTAAGTATTCCGTAATTGCTTGCGCTGTTGTTTTAATCGTTTGTGGTAAATATTGCATTGCTTGATGATAAGCATTTCCACGAATTAATGCTTGTGCAACTTGTTTTTGCTCGCGTTGCATAAAACTTGGTAACGCGACAAGCGGTTCTTGTGGCTTTGCTGAAGGTGTCATTCCAGTCTGATAAACCTCGTACGTATTCACATCCGCTTGTTCTTGAGCTAAACGCTTCAAGTCACTGATTGACACTTGAGCATAGTGTTTAGTTGCCGCTTGATGCGGATACGTAAACGCTAATGCCGTTTCAACATTTTTGCTACTCACATCTGGTAAATATTCTGCATTTTGTAATTTCTCTGCAAGCTGCGCGAGTGTATCGTCAATCATTTCTTCGCTAACAAAACTTTGTTGATGATAATTTACATGTAATTGTAGCGGTTCTTGCGTGATCTGTGGTGGCGCGACTGGCAACTGACTTTGAAATTGACTCATCACTCGATGACGTATCAGTGCTTGCATCAGCCAATCAAAATATGACTTTGCACTTGTTCGCACTTGTGGCGATAACCTAGCTTGCGTCTCCATTAGCACATCACTATACTGCTTTTGCATTGCTTCCATTGTTTTTGACGTTTGTGCTACTAAAATCAATTTTTCTTTAGCACGTGTTAATGCAACATATAAAATCCGAAGTTCTTCCGCTAATTGTGCTCGATCGATTTGCTCGGCAATAAATGTTTGGACAATTGAACGCACTGTATAGTTTTTTTCCTCATGAACAAAAGTTAAGCTTGCTCCAAATTGCTTATCTAATACAAGTGACTTCATACTATCACGACGATTAAATTGTTTTTGTAATTCAGCAACAATCACAACCGGAAACTCTAAACCTTTCGACTTATGAATTGTCATTAATTGGACAACGTTCTCTTGTTCGGCAATTGAACGCGAATTAGTAAAATCTTGATTTTGTTTTTGCATCGCTGTGATGAAACGGTTAAATTTAAATAAACTCCGGAATCCAATCGCCTCATACGTCCGTGCTTTATCGATTAAAGCATCAATATTCGCTTGGCGGTGAATCCCATTTGCTAAACCACCGACAAAATCATAGTAACCAGTTTCAAATAAAATTTGTTCAATCCATTCAGCAAGTGGTTTTTGCTTCACTGACTTCCGCCAATTCAGCTCATATTGCTTGGCAATTGTTAATTTTTTTAAAAGTTTTGGTTCTAGTTTCATTTCATCAAGTTGATGGACACTCTCACACAAGTGCTGCTTTGGTTGATGTAAACGAATTGTTAACAGATCATTTTCATCACATCCAATCACCGGACTACGTAGCCAACTTGCATATTCAATATCATCAAAGGGATTATCAATTACCCGTAAAATTGCGAGTAATATTCTAATTTCACTCGCATCAAAATATCCTCCACGTTCTTGCGCAACATAAGGAATTTGTGCTACTTTCAACAACTCACTTACACGTTCAAACAAACTCGAACGCGTCCGGAATAAGATTGCAATATCCGCATAGCGAATTGGTCGGGGTGCATCCTTGCCTTGAACGATAAACTCATTCGCAATTAAGTGTTGAATTCTTTCGACTAAATAGTGTGCTTGATTTTCAATCTTTTCAACCTGTTCCGGTAATGTTAACACATCTAACTCAACTTGCATTTGCGGATGGGCTGGATAATCTGCACCTAAATATAACTTTGCGTGCTCATCATATTCAATTTCACCAACGGTTTCATCCATTAACTGCTCAAAAGTATAATTAATGAAATCAAGTACTTGGTGGCGACTCCGGAAGTTTTGATTTAAATCAATTCGTAGTCCTGAATCATTCAGCTTTGTATATGTTTGATATTTTGCTTGAAACAATGTTGGATCAGCTGAACGAAAACGATAAATTGATTGCTTAACATCACCAACCATAAACACGTTATTCCCTTTACTACACAGCTGAACAATTGTTTCTTGCACTTCATTTGTATCTTGATACTCATCAACAAGTAATTCATGAATCGAGTGTTGATATTGTTCGGCAATTTCTGGTTCCGTCTGTAAAAGGTTTAATGTTTTTCGTTCTAAATCATTAAAGTCAACAATATTCCGTTGTTGTTTTAACTTGGCAAAATTATCTTCATAGACTTTTGTCAGAACCATTAATTGCTGTAATTGCGCGTGAATCGCAGCAAATTGTTCATCTAGTCGTAATTGTGAAACTTGATACCGTTCTAACTGTGCCGTGATTTGCTTTTTGATACGATCAACTAATTGTTTCGCATCCGGTGCTACTTTAGCTGGCCAATTTGCAACTTCAACTTTCACTAGACTTTTGCGATACGCTTCCCACGTTCCCGTTGCTAATGCCTGTTGCTGTCTTTGCACTGCCTCCAAATAACTCTTGATAATTACTTGGGCTTTTTCAGCATTTTTTTCGGTATGATCAACTAAGTTTATCGCTTGAATTAATTCCTGTTCCCACATTTCAAGTGTCTCATGAATTTGTTGTGCCAATAGCTTACCAATCGGAGTGATTAAGAAATTTTCATTAGGCAGATAGTTTTGCAAACTCGCTTGTTGCCAACTTTCTTGGTCAACAACGGCTTGTTTGAAATTAGACAACTGATAAATCAACTCTTGCACACTTTCATCACCACGATCTGAACTATACGCTTGAATAAAAGCTAAAAATTGAGCTTCTGCTACTTCATAAAATTGTTCTAGCGTCGTTTCCATCGCTTGTGTTTTTAACAATGCTAATTCAAATTCATCACCAATGCGAAATTGCGGATCAAGATCTGTTGCATAATAATATTGGCGCAGTAATTGGATACAAAAAGCATGAAATGTCGAAATTTTTGCTTGATTAAGACGTTGCAGTTGGTTTTTTAAATACTGTGCTTGCTCGCCCTCGCTCTGCTCGCTCACTTGCTCAAGTCGCTTTCGAATCCGTAAACGCATTTCTTGTGCAGCCGCATTTGTAAACGTTAAAACGACAAGTTCATCAACGTGACAGTGCCGTTGTAAAATTTTTTGAATAATTCGCTCAACAAGCACTGCCGTCTTTCCACTTCCAGCGGCGGCAGCAACTAAAATATTTTGCTGCTGTTGCTCAATTGCTTGTTGTTGCGCGAGTGTAAATTTCATAATTATTCCCCCTCTATTGGCCTTTGCAAGACGTCAATTCGATGCCCTTTACTCGCATAACATCCAGGATTTTCTGGAAGTTGTTGATCAAATTGACATAATGAACGATATGGGCAATAACTACATGGTAATTGTTCGATCCCCTTTGGTTCAATTGCGACATCACCAGCAACAATTTTTTCAGCGCTCATCATCAATTTTTCATTGGTAAATTCGGTCAAATTCATCAACTCTTGTTGTGATAACACCATACTCGTTTTACCTAATCCAGCTTTTGTTTTTTTAATCCCTTTAATAAACTCAGTTTTGCCAGTTACGAAGGTATCATCCATTTTGCTAATGATGTGCTCATCAGCCAATGCGTATCCTAGCAACTGTTGGGTTGGTTCACCAGTCTGACTTTCAATTTCAGTTTGGTTGATACTTACTTTTTTATTTTGAATTGTAAAATAGAACATTCCCGCCGCTTGGGTATTTGGTAAAATATCTTTAATCGCTACATCTAAGTACATCGGCATTTGTAATGATAAACCGTGATAAATTTCATCAAAATCAATACTCTTATCTGTCGATTTATAGTCAACAATCCGGACATACGTCCCCACTTCAGTTTCTAGCGTATCAATTCGATCAATTTTACCGCGTAAATTTAGTTGATAATCCGGAGCAATTGGATATGTCCGTGCAGCATATTGACTTTGTTTTTGACCAAAGCTCACTTCAGCAAATCGTAAATCAAACTGTGAATGTTGATCAATCTTCACTAAACGTTGCACACTAGCAATAACATTATTGATTAGCTTATTCAGTAAATACTGGCTTCGTGCGTTTTCATAGAATGCATGATACCGTAAATAAGGTTCAATTTGTTGAACTGCTGCTGTCGTTAACGCTTGAATATCGGACTCACTTAAATCAGCAAATCGGCGCTTCGTTTCAAACAACTGTTGTGAAATCATTTCGAGACAGTGGTGATATAAATTACCGATTTGTAAATAGCCAACTTCATACTCATTTGGTTGCTGCAGATGCAACATATATTGCGCAAAAAAGCGATACGGACAGCGATTGTAGGTTTCTATTCGCGTTGCCGTCCCACTAATCTGTTTCTTAAAGCATTGATCAACTAATTCACGACGAATTGGTTGTGCCAAATTGCGATAATTTAACGAACGTTGAATAAAATACGACTGTTGATGATTCGCCAATAACCAATTATATGTCGCTTGCCACTCTGGCGCGAGTTGTTGCCCTTGTAATGCTTGTTGTAAGTGGTGGTGTAAATACCGGTAACTCGCATTTGGATTGAGTGCAAATGGTTCGAAAACTTCACCTAACATTTGTGGATACAAGCGTGGTGTGAGCTGAAAGTATTGACATAATTGTTGTAAAATCCGCGCAGGGTACATTTCACTTTCGCCATTTTCACCATCAGCCAAGACATAACTAAACGTCACACTTGTTGTGGCATTCGTGGCTAACATATAAAAACTAAGTTGTTGCGAGGCAATTGAATCATTCAAGTCTGGAGCTAATTGAATTTGCGCTGCTGCAAACTGTTCGCGATCACTTTGACTGAGCACGCCATTTTGTCCTGGTAAAAATGGCACAAATCCCTCATTCACACCAAGTACAAATGCATGATTTACACCCATACCTTTTGAATTTTTTGCCATTTGGAATCGTGCTCGTTCAAAATCACCAATGAGCACATGATCGAGTGCTGGTGGTGCAACTTGAAACTTTAATTGTTCAAAGCCACTTTCTAAAATCGTCAAAAACTGACTAAAATCACTCACTTCATCGCCAGCAATCGCAACTAGTTCTTCAAATACTTGGATTAACTGTTGCCAAACTTGTTGATTTTGCTTAGCTCGTAACGTTTCACCGGCTTGTTCTGCTTCAATAATTTGTTGTGCTAATTGTTCTGGAACGGTTAGCTGAATCAAGAATCGGAAAATAGCTTCACAATAATTTTGAATTGTTGTTGCCGCCTTAATTTGCTCTTCAAGTTGTTTTAACGGTTCAACAATTGCTGCTCGGAAAGCGGCAAATTTTTCGGTTTGCAATACTTCCGCTTCACTCAACGGCTTTTGTAATTGCTCAATAGTATCAGTCGAACGATACTCCCACACTTCTGGTGCTTGCCACTGTTTTTTACCAAATTTTCCACGGGTTAAACAGTACCGCTCAAATAATGCTAGTTCATGCTCTAATAATTCCGGAGCACAATGATCAAATACGAAAAAACCGGTTTTAACTGTTCGGAAAAGTTCTTCATATTGCCAATTATTTTTAATTACTGTTAAGCTTCCAACAATCAACTCTAGTACTGGATGGAAATACATCGGCATTTTCTCATCAATAAAAAAGGCAATCTCATAAATCGGAAAAATTCGTTGCACCAACGCACTATATGCCTCTTTTTGCGACAAATAGACTGCGATTTCATGGTACTTCGCCCCATTCATAACTAGCTGGCGAATTTGCTGAGCGAGTGCTTCGACTTCTCTTAATCGATTCATTGCGCCAACAACTTGAATCGCTGCCTCTTTCGTTGAGTGTTGCACTGGTGTTGCTACCGATTTAGCATCTGCTAACCATTTTTCTAGTTGGATAAGTTGTGGATTTTCACTTCGTAACCATTGTTGTGGATTTAACCACACTTCCTCAATCTCTTCGGTGGCAAAAAATTGCTTCGTAAATTGCCGAAATTGCCAATAGGTCTTCCCGCTGATTGCAAAGGTTTGGCTTTGTTCATACGCTTGCATCGTGAGATATGGCCGATCAACCGTCAAAATTAATGTTGTTTGTTTGACAACTTGTGCTAATTGTTGCAAAAACTGTTGTTCGCGTTTATTGAAACTGTGAAATCCATCAATGACAATTGTTGCTTCCGTTAAGCCGACTGCCTCAGTAATACTTTGGTTACTGAGTAATTCTGTTGCAAACTGCAGTTGGTGCGCTGGACTCCAAACACCTTGCTTTAAAATTTGTTCTTCAACACCAGCTTGAATAATTGCTAAGTCAGCCATTTTCTGTTGAAATGCCTCGTCTGAAGTCTGTGCCAACACTTTTTGATACGCCGCATCATCAACTTGCCAATTTTGAAATTCAGTTAAACAATCAATCACATGCTGCGTAAATCCCGGTTGCTTAACAACTCGCTGATAGACTTGTAACTGCGATTGTTTCTCGACTAAAACTTTGCGAACAATCATTTGCAAGCCTAAATCACTCATCGGCTTTACTTGCTCGTGCTCCTGTTGCTGCCATGCTTCCAACAATAACCGCACGATATTTTTAAAACTATATACAAAGACATTGCTCGCAACTTGATTTGGAAACCGTTGCAATAGTTGCCATTCAGTCTGAAAACTCATTTGATCAGGGACCAAATAAAAATATTTCGCTTTCCCATTCGTAGATTTCGCTGCCTCTACAAATTGTTGCATTGCATATTCACTTTTTCCAACACCGCTTCGACCGATTATATATTGAAATCGCATAACTCCAACCCCTTAGTTTTCTAAATTATCATCAGTTTTTTTATCCCAATAGCGCTGTAATCGCCGGACTAAGAATGTTGTCCCGAAAATTAACACGAGCGCTGCTAATAAGAACAGTGGATTATCGAAAATCCGCATAATTCCTGTTCCTAAAAATGTTGCCATTAAAATCATAATTGCTTCTCCGCAAAGTAAGCCAAGAAAATATGTTCGATGATCAACTTTTGATAGACCTGCTGCAATCGTTACCGGCACTGGTGAAACAATTAAAATAAGTGGACCATATAACATCGTAATGTATAAAAAGCCACGCTTTTGGACTTTATCCATAATATCTTGCACCGAATCGCTGAATTTAAAGCGATTAATAAATTTCCATAAATATTTACCAACACTATTTCGAAAAATCAAGAAAAATGAATACGTCCCCAGTACAATCCCGATTAAAGACACTAGGAAACCAACAAGTGGACCAAAGACCACCGTATTTAAAGCGACAATAATCATTGTTGGTATAAAGACAAGATATACTTGGATAAATGAAAGTCCAATCCCAATCAATGGTACAATAAACGGATGCACCTCGTTGAAAGCTAATAAAAATGCTTGAAACTGTTCATATATCACCTGAAAGTTATCTAATGAATCCATAAAATTACCACCTTTTCAGTTAAAATTATCCTTTCTAGTATATCAGGTATTCTCTTATCTTTCTCTCATTTTAACGGGAAATAGTCAAAAAACCAGTCACTCAAATGAGAGACTGGTTTTTTTGGCTGATTAACGAATACGTTGTTCTGTTTCTTTATCAAAGAAATGTGCTTTATTCATATCAAGTGCTAATGTAATTTGTTTCCCCATTTCCATCGTTTCACGAGCTGGTACGACAGCTGTCACTGACGCATCACCTAATGTTGTATGGATAATGTAGTCTGGACCTAACAACTCAGCAACATTAATTGTTGTTGTAAATGTTGCTTCCGCAAATGTTTCTAAGAATAATGGCTCAGCACCAATTCCTTCCGGACGAATTCCTAATACAACTTCTTTGCCTTCATAGCCACCATTTTTTAAAGCAGCATATTTTCCACCTGGAATCGCAAATTCTTGTCCTGATACAACAAATTTTGCATTTTTGATTGTCCCATTCACAAAGTTCATTGTTGGCGATCCGATAAATCCAGCAACGAATAAGTTTTCAGGTGTATCATAAATATCTTTTGGTGTATCGATTTGTTGAACAACACCGTCTTTCATAACTACAATCCGATCGGCCATTGTCATTGCTTCCGTTTGATCATGTGTTACATAAATTGTTGTTGCACCAACATTTTTGTGTAATTTGATAATTTCAGCACGCATGTGTCCACGTAATTTTGCATCTAAGTTTGATAATGGCTCATCCATTAAGAATACTTTTGGATGACGAACAACCGCACGTCCTAACGCAACACGTTGACGTTGTCCCCCTGATAATGCCTTTGGTTTACGATCTAACAAGTGATCTAACCCTAACATTTTCGCCGCTGTCGTAACTTTTTCATCAATTTCAGCTTTGTCAATCTTACGTAATTTCAAACCAAAAGCCATGTTATCATAGACACTCATATGTGGATATAATGCATACGATTGGAAGACCATTGCGATATCACGATCTTTTGGTTGTACGTCATTGACTAAACGCTCATCAATGTAAAATTCCCCTTTTGAAATATCTTCTAATCCAGCGATCATTCGTAACGTTGTTGACTTCCCACATCCTGATGGTCCAACGAAAACGATAAATTCCCCATGCTTAATATCAATATTAAAATCTTTAACCGCTTCAAAACCATTATCATAAATTTTGTAAATTCCATTTAATTGCATTGTTGCCATGTGTATATACCCCTTTTTTTTCATTTAGCGTGTTCCGCTTACAATTTTATTATACCTTTGCCGAAAGCGGTTGCACATGTGCAAGTTGCACAAAAATGTTTTTTACCAAAGATTTTGAACTTTAACTAAAAAACGCTGCTAGTTGCAACGCTTTTGATAATTAAACTAATTCTCCAGTCCAAGCCATCGTTCCACCGACAACATTGATAACGTTATAACCTTGGTGTTCTAATTGTTCAACTGTAATGGCGCTACGTCCGCCTGATTGACAAACAATGTAATATATCTTTGTTTTATCAAAGTGTTGACTTGCTTGTTGGATCGCAACACCAACAGGAATGTTTTTTGCCGTCGGAATGTGACCAAATGCATATTCATTCGGTTCACGAACATCGATTAATTCTACCGTTCCAATTTTTTCAGCTAATTGAGCAATCGTAATATTTTTCATTTTTATCTACTCCTCTTTGTTTAATCGTATTTTTAGCACAAGTCCTTAGGGGCTGCTTGAATGCCACCTTTTAAATTGATAACTTGATACTGATGTTTTTGTAAAAATTTCGCCGCTTGAGCTGAACGCATACCACTTGCACACATCAAGGCAACTGGTTTTGTTGGATCAATTTTTCCTAATTGGCTTTCTAATTGATTAAGCGGGATATTTTTAAACTTTGCTAAATGACCACTTTGATATTCTTGCTTTGTACGCACATCAATGCATTGATATGAACGATACTCAGCTTGATTCATCCATACTTCAAAGCTCATTGTTGGCACGGAATTTCCTAGCATACCTCGCCTAATAATAATTGCTAAAATAATTACACTTACTACAATCAAAGTTTCCATTCGTTTCACTCTCCATACCCTATAGGGTATATCATTTAACCAAAGTATGCAAGAATTTTGCCAAAAAAAAGTTGTGTTTCCACAACTTTTAATAATTTAACTGAATTGCTAATGTCAACGTCATTGCCCCATAAAACGTCCGAACATCAATTCCGGTTAACTGTACCAGCTTATCAATCCGATAATTCAACGTATTTCGATGAATATACAAATGCTTCGCTGCTTGTGATAAATTCAAATTCATCAGACATAATGCTTGAATGGTTTCAATTTGTTCAAGACTTAAACTTTGACTAATTGGTGCCAGTAATCGTTTCACTTGTTCGCGACTTAAACGATTACTTTGTTCAACGAGTAATTGCTCAAAGCTACTCACCGCCTGCTGTTGAATATCGAGTTTTAACAATTGACTTTGATGCTCCCAACTCGAAACTTGGTATTCAGGCTTACCAATTAAAATTGTCATTGCCGTCATAAAATCTTGTTCTAACATGCTAGCAATCGCTTGCCAATCAGCTTGTTCTTCTGGAAAACTGAGCGTAACTAATTCAACACAAGCTATAGTTGGTGTAAAATGATGCACCTTAATTGCATGTGCATCTAAATAACTCACGACAACTTCTAAACATGATTGCCACTCAATCGGATGCTTGGAAGTGAGGAATATCGGCTGAAAAAACATTCCTTTCCCCCTCTTTCTCTGCGCTTATTCTGACAATTTTAAAATTGCCGAGCTAAATGGTGGTAAAATAACCTCATCTGCTTCAATTGTACCATAAAGTGCTTGTGCATTCCCAGTTTCACTTGTCACCTTTTGCTCATCCTTGCCTAAATTATGAATAACCTGTAATGTGCCTTCACTATTTTGTACAATGTAATTCACTAACTTACTTTTAGTTTCTGCTGTAATCACTGTGACTTCTCCATTGCGTAATTGTGAGTAAGTATTTCTTAACTCAATCAATGTTTTATAATGCTGGTAAATGGAATTAGCATCTTGTTGTTGTTCCTGCGCGCTCGCTAAATTCACATTAAACTTTACTGGTTCCCATGTCGTTTCTCCACCTAGTCCATCTGCTTGCCAAGGAAATGGTTCACGAATGCTTTCATCAGGTTTCGCACCTGTCATCCCAAGTTCTTCTCCGTAGTAAAGATAACTTGTCCCAGGCAAGGTTAGCAATAAACTCGCTGCTAATTTTGCTCGTTGTTCATCTTGAAACACTTTTGTCATTAGTCGTGATTGATCATGATTCGTCAAAAAATGCGTCGAAATTGCTTCAGGATTGACTTCACGGAAACGAGCTAAGTTCGCCACATACTCTTTAATATAGCTCGCTTCACCCCGATTAACAGCTTTCAACATGGCATCAGCTAAGTCAAATTGAAAGATTGCATCACTCCCGGCATAATAAGGTGCCATTGAACTCGTCCCTAGCCACACCTCTGAAACAAAATAAACGTTAGGATTAATCTTTTGAGCTGCCGTTTGTAATTGTTGCATCACCTCAACAGCTTGCTGTGTCGGATTCTCAATCGTTTTCAATTCACCTTGGTTATAAAAATGTTTAACCGCATCAAAACGAAAACCATCAACACCTTTTTCCAACCAAAAAGCTAACACATTTTCCCACTCTTTGAGCACATCAGGATTATCTAAATTAAGCTCTGGCATATTCGGGCTAAAAAATCCGTAGTAATGTTCCGTCGCATTCAATTGATGCCAAGCACCAATTCTTGGAAATTCAGGATCAGTATTATCATTCAAGGCATAATAAGCTCGATAAGGACTATCTGGATTTGTTTGTACATCGATAAACCACGGGTGTTGGTTACTCGTGTGATTAAATACCATATCCATTACTAGCTTCATATCGCGTTCATGCAATTCCGTGATTAATTGTTCAAAATCAGCCAATGTTCCAAACTGTTGATCAATCGCATAATAATCCTCAACATCGTATTTATGGTATGACTGTGATGGATGGACTGGTGTTAACCAAATTCCGTTTACACCTAAATCAGCTAAATAATCAAGTTTGCTAATAATTCCTTGAATATCCCCAACACCATCGCCGTTACTATCGGCAAATGAATAAACAAAAATTTGATACATTGTCCCAACTTCATCCGTCCAAGTCGTCAGATCACGTGTCGGTTGCCAAAACAACTGTGCCCCTACTATTCCAGCAATCGCACAACACGCTATTACCCCGGCAATAATCACGCGGTTCCAATTTAATTTCATAATTTCTCCCCCTCGAAAAGTAATCGCTTTCAATTTATTATACTCAATCTCAGCTAAAACAACAATTGTTCACCTTGTGTTAACGCTAACAAAAAAACGGATGACAAGCGTACGTGCTTATCATCCGTTTTTTATTGCTTATTGATGCATATTCAACAAGGTTTTTAAATAGTAACCAGTATATGAGCCATTCACTTGACTCACTTGCTCTGGCGTCCCAGTCGCCACAATTTCGCCACCTTCATCGCCACCTTCAGGACCAAGGTCAATCAGATAATCCGCAACTTTAATCACTTCAAGATTGTGCTCAATGACTAAAACACTATCACCATTGTCAACAATTCGTTGTAATACGGTAATCAATTGCGCCACATCATCAATATGCAAACCGGTTGTCGGTTCATCTAAAATATACAACGTTTTACCAGTTGGCCGTTTGTGCAATTCACTCGCTAGTTTTACCCGTTGAGCTTCTCCACCTGATAATGTCGTTGCCGATTGGCCTAATTTAACATAACCGAGACCAACATCAACAATTGTTTGTAATTTCCGCGTAATTTTCGGAATATTTGCAAAAAACTCAACTGCCTCTTCAATCGTCATTTCAAGTACATCATAAATATTTTTGCCTTTATAGTGAATACTTAACGTTTCAGCATTATAGCGTCTTCCGTGACAAACTTCGCAAGGTACGTAAACGTCGGGTAAGAAGTGCATTTCAATTTTGATAATTCCATCACCTTGACAGGCTTCACAACGTCCACCTTTGACATTAAATGAAAACCGCCCCTTCTTATATCCGCGTAACTTTGCTTCATTTGTTTGTGTAAATAAATCGCGAATATCATCAAAGACACCTGTATATGTCGCCGGATTTGAACGTGGTGTCCGCCCAATTGGTGATTGGTCAATATCAATAATTTTATCAATATGCTCAATTCCTTCCAGTCCAGCAAACTTTCCTGGTCGTTCTTTACTCTTATTCACAACTTGCGCTAATGCACGATACAAAATATCATGCACAAACGTTGATTTTCCACTTCCAGACACACCAGTTACACAAGTCAATGTTCCTAAAGGAATATCTGTAGTGATTCCTTTTAAATTGTTTTCTTGAGCATTTTTGACCCGTAAAAACTTCCCATTGCCTTCACGTCGTGTTGTTGGTACTGGAATAAATTTTTGTCCCGATAGGTACTGGCCAGTAATTGAATCTGGATTCGCCATCACTTCAGCCGGTGTTCCAGCAGCGACAATTTCACCACCATGAATCCCAGCTCTTGGACCAACATCGATTAAAAAATCTGCTGCTCGCATCGTATCTTCATCATGTTCAACGACAATAATGCTATTCCCCAAATCACGCATTCTTTTTAACGTTTCAATTAAGCGATCATTATCCCGTTGATGTAACCCAATTGATGGTTCATCAAGCACGTAAGTCACTCCCGTTAATTGCGAACCAATTTGAGTCGCCAAACGAATTCGTTGAGCTTCACCACCCGATAACGACCCTGCCATTCGATTGAGATTTAAATAGCCAATCCCAACATTATTTAAAAAACTTAACCGATCGCGAATTTCTTTAAGGACGAGTGTCGCAATTTGAACTTGTGTTGGCGTCAGTGTTAACTGCTCAAAAAACGTAATGGCATCGCGAACTGAAAGTGCCGTTACTTGCGCAATATTTTGCTGATCAACTTGGACTGATAATGCTTTTTCATTCAAACGTTGACCATGACAACTTGGGCAAAGTTGCTCACTCATATATTGCTGGATTTGATCACGCATAAAGCTGCTTGACGTTTCTAAGTAGCGTCGTTCAAGGTTATTAATTACCCCTTCATATGTCCCTTGACGATGATGGACTTGGCCACTATCGGTATGGAACGTGAATTCCAACTGTTTCTTACTACCATATAAAATTAAATCACGCTCTTTTTTAGTAAAATCTTTGAGCGGTTTGGTAATATCAATCCCACTATCTTTTGCAGCCGTCATCATCATTGAATAATAAATTGAGTCTACTGCCCAACCCGAAACACCTAAAAGCAGCCCTTCAGCTAACGAGCGCGTTGGATCTTTAATGACTAAATTCGGATCGATTTCCATTTTTGTCCCTAAACCGTTACACTCGCCGCACGCACCAAAAGGTGCATTGAATGAAAACAGTCTTGGTTCTAATTCACCAACACTAAATCCACATTGTTGGCAGGCAAAGTGCTCACTAAATAAAAGTTCTTCCGCTTGACCATCAACAATTACGACTGCACGACCGTTTGCTAATTTCGTCGCAATTTCGAGCGAGTCATGAATTCGACTTTGGCTATCAGCTTTCATCGCTATCCGGTCGACAACAACTTCAATCGTATGCTTCTTATTTTTTTCAAGAGTCAATTCATCTTCAAGTAAACCAATTCTTCCATCGACACGCACACGGACATAACCGTCTTTTTGTAACTGTTCAAAAATTTTAACGTGTGTTCCTTTTTGTCCTTCAACAATTGGCGCTAAAATTTGAATTTTCGTACGCTCAGGAAGCTCCATTAATCGTTCCGTCATCTGTTGAATCGTTTGTGATTGAATCGGAATATGATGATTTGGACAGTATGGCGTTCCAATTCGCGCATAGAGTAAACGTAAATAGTCATAAATTTCTGTCATTGTTCCAACAGTTGAGCGTGGGTTACGACTCGTCGTTTTTTGATCGATAGAAATTGCTGGCGATAAACCTTCAATTGTATCAACATCTGGCTTTTCCATATTCCCCAAAAATTGGCGAGCATAAGCCGAGAGTGATTCAACATAGCGACGTTGACCTTCAGCATAGATCGTATCAAATGCTAATGATGTTTTCCCACTTCCAGATAGCCCGGTCATAATAACAAGTTGATTTTTTGGAATATCAATATCAATATTTTTCAAATTATTTTCGCGTGCCCCTTTGACACGAATATATTTTTGCTCCATCTAGCTCACCTCATTCAAAACTTTTGGTCTTATTATATCATAAATTGTCATTTCGACAACAAAATAAACACATTTCCCTATTCCTTTATCTTTTCCATCGTTATTATAGCAAAAGTCAAAAAAAACAACACGAAAATTCGTGTTGTGACATAAAAAAAGAACACCTGGAAAAAAAAGGGGGGAAAACCAGGTGTTCTTTATAGGGGATTATGTTTTAATTTTGGATTTACGGGCTCGAATAAAAAATATAAAAGGGGGAAATCCGAACTTGCGTAAGCAAAATTAAAACAGTGAATTTTTGTTTACTTGGCGGGGGACCAAGAAAACAATCTTTCTAAATAAAACTAAATAAAAAGGGGGGTTGTAAATAGGTTGCAACAAATAGGGGATTATTTGCTACACCGTTATTATACACGCTTTCGACTTAGAATGTCTTTAACCATTCATTAGATTGCATTAAAGTTTATTCTGCGTCTCTGTCTTTTTTATTACAAAAGTATGTAAAGGGTCACTTTTCGCAAAAATTACTCTTTATTTACTCATTGTCGCTTCGATTTCCATCATCGCATCCCGTAATTGTGTTGCCGTTTCGAAATCTAACTTCGCCGCGGCTTCTTTCATTTCTTTGCGTAAGCGTTCAATTAATTTCATCCGCTGCGATTTCGTCATTTTTTCTGGTTGGAATACGGCTTCGCTATCTTTTACTTCAACACTAGCAGCAATGACATCACGAATCTCTTTAATGATTGTTTTTGGAGTGATGCCATGGACTTGATTGTATTGTTGTTGAACGTCGCGCCGACGCTGTGTTTCTGAAATCGCCGCTTCCATTGAATTCGTCATTTTATCAGCATACATAATCACATGGCCATGTTCATTACGTGCAGCACGTCCAACAATTTGAATAAGTGATCGTTCAGAACGTAAAAATCCTTCTTTATCAGCATCTAAAATCGCAATCAATGAAACTTCAGGAATATCAATTCCTTCTCGTAATAAGTTGATCCCGACTAGGACATCATATTTCCCAAGTCGTAAATCACGAATAATCGCGATTCGCTCTAACGTTTTAATTTCAGAGTGTAAATATGCAACTTTGATCCCCTGCTCTTTAAAGTATTTCGTCAATTGTTCACTCATTTTAATCGTTAACGTCGTTACTAATACCCGTTCATTCCGTTTGATTCGTTGATGAATTTCCGCCAGCAAGTCATCAATTTGATTTTTCGTTGGCTTAATCGTAATTTCGGGATCAAGTAATCCCGTTGGGCGAATAATTTGTTGAATTATCGGAATTTTAGGTTCATATTCCAATTCATATTTCCCAGGTGTTGCTGAAACATACACAATTTGATTCGTTTTGGCAATAAACTCTTCAAAACGTAATGGGCGATTATCCAATGCTGATGGTAAGCGAAAGCCATGACTAACAAGCATTTCCTTCCGACTTCGATCGCCAAAATACATTCCACCGATTTGAGGAATCGAAACATGTGACTCATCGATAATCATTAAATAATCATCTGGGAAGAAATCTAGCAAACAAAATGGCGTCTCATCTGCTTCACGCAACGTTAAGTGCCGTGAATAATTTTCAACACCCGTACAAAATCCCATTTCACGCAACATTTCTAAATCGTAATTTGTGCGTTGTTCTAGACGTTGCGCCTCAAGTAATTTCCCTTCTTTATTCAAATATGCCAACTGTTCTGCTAGCTCAGCTTCAATTCGCGAAATTGCTTCCGCTAACGTATCTTGTTTCGTCACATAGTGACTAGCTGGCAAAATCGCAATATGTTGACGATCGACTAAAATTTTCCCGGTCACAAGTTCAATTTCACTAATTCGTTCAATCTCATCACCAAAAAATTCAATTCGAATTCCAGCTTCATCTTGACCAATTGGAATGATTTCCAAAACATCACCACGCACTCGGAATGTCCCACGGGCAAACTCAATATCGTTACGTTGATACTGAATATCAATTAAAGCCCGCATCAATTCTTGACGATCCCATTCTTGACCAATTCGAACTGAAACAAGCATACTCTTGTACTCTTCCGGCGAACCGATTCCATAAATACAAGAAACTGAAGCCACAACAATAACATCACGACGTTCTAATAATGATGTTGTTGCTGAATAGCGGAGTTTTTCAACTTCATCATTTACTTGTGCATCTTTTTGAATATACGTGTCTGTTGACGGTTTATACGCCTCAGGTTGGTAATAATCAAAGTTACTAACAAAATATTCTACTGCATTATTAGGGAAAAACTCTTTTAATTCGCTATATAATTGACCAGCTAACGTTTTATTGTGAGCAATGACAATTGTCGGTCGATTTACTCGTTGAATCACTTGACTCATCGTAAAAGTTTTTCCCGTCCCAGTTGCACCTAGTAAAATCTGTTGTTTCTCGCCGTTTTCTAAGCCCGCAACTAATGCTTCAATCGCTGCTGGTTGGTCTCCACTTGGCTCAAATGGTGCTTTAATTTGAAAATCCGTCATAATATAATCCCTCCTTAAAGTAAAAAGCTCTAGTACAGTATACTACAGCTTTTTACTAATTAGCTAGTTTGTTTTCCGACAACTTCAATTGCTTTTTGCAGTTGAATATCGTGGCTTTCATCGCTTAGATATGTTTTTAAGATCCGATTAATCGCATTTGCTGTCGGTACATCAATTACTCCTGTTATCTCGATACCTTGATCACTTTGAAATTGTTGTAACACTGGGACAAGCGCTTCACTAAAAACGCCATCAATTGCTGACAATGAGTACCCTGCTTCTTGGAGCATATACTGCGTTGTTAATACTTGCGTATTCGCTTCCCCCACTTTAACTGTTTCACTCAAAATCACACTCGGTAATTGATAGTAAATTGATGGTGAAATTTCGATATCTGGTGTAATCCCAACGCCATCAATTGAAGTTCCATTTGGTGTTAGCCATTTTTCAACCGTTAATTTTAAAACTCCACCATTCAACAATTCAAATTGTTGTTGCACAGTTCCTTTGCCATATGTTTGTTTTCCGACAACTGTTGCATTAGCTAATTGCTGTAATGCTGCTGTCATAATTTCTGCTGCCGAAGCTGTATTTTCATTGACTAAAATCACATATTCATAGTTAGCATTAGTCGCTAATTTCGAAACAAATGGTCGTTGCTCTCCATTTTTATCCTCAATAATAACATATGGCTCTTCTTTGCTTACGAGCAGATCTAAAATATCACTCACAGCTTGTAAATACCCACCTGGATTATCTCGCAAATCAATGACAAGGGTTTGGACTGCTCCTAACGCCGACAGTGCTTGCGCAAATTCGGCAGCTGTTTCACTACCGAATGATTGGCGCATATCAATATAGCCATATCCTGCATTTTCATCTAAATCAACATTCGTTTTCGCACTTTCTTGTGTAATACTTGCCCGTGTCAATTCAACATCAATAACTTCACCATTGCGCCAAATTGTTAATGTCACATTACTTCCGGCTGGTCCTTTAACTTGACTAATAACTTCATCTAATGATTGGCCTGTTACTGAATTACCATCGACAGCTTGAATTTGGTCATTCGGTTGTAGTTGCGCTGTTTCAGCTGGTGAATTTTCTAAAATATCACTAATAATCACTTTGTCATCTAAGGCTTGAATCATCGCACCAATTCCTTCAAACGATGATTCTAGACGTTCGCGAAAATCTGCCGTTTCTTCTGGTGTGAGATAGCTTGAATGTCGATCACCTAAAGCTTGAACTGCACCCGAAATTGCACCAGCTTGTAATTGCTGTTGATCAATTTCACCAAAATAATTTTCACTAATAATTTGATTAGCTTGCTGTAATTCGGCACTATTTAATGTTGCTCCCAAAAAATTAATTCGCATTATCGCTAAACCCGCTACCCCTGTTAAACAGCTGCTAACACTGATTGCAATCACTAAAAAGATACCTAGTTGTTTATTTGTATATTTTTTTTCCATTTTCAAATCGCTCCCTCAAATTTTTTAAGAAAAAAAGCCAATCAAGGATTGGCTTTTTGCTTAGAAATATAATCCTGGATTGACATTTACGCCATTAATCCAAAGTTCAAAGTGTAAATGTGGTGCCGTAACAAATCCAGTTGCCCCCATCGTTCCAATCATTTGCCCACCACTGACTGTTTGCCCTGGTGAAACGTTGATTGAATTTAAATGGTAGTA
This sequence comes from Culicoidibacterales bacterium, assembly GCA_051660865.1. GTDB lineage: Bacteria > Bacillota_I > Bacilli_A > Culicoidibacterales > ZOR0006 > ZOR0006. The sequence goes on from JBOFQK010000091.1 coordinate 31,138, forward strand.
CTGCGTCGTTGCACCATCATGACTAATTGTCACATAGTTCCCTCGTGAACTATCTGACCCTGCTGCCGTGACAACACCAGATGTTGCGGCAACAACCGGTGCCCCAACATACGCGCCATAATCTGCTCCGGTATGACAACGACCGAAATACTCGTCACCACACACACCCCAAGGGAACATCGCAAACCCACCTGGAAGTGGATTAGTGTAGGCTCCAGAAGGAACATCAACAATCTGTCCACTTTCTGAAGGAACTATTTGCTGCTGAGCAATCATTTTCTCAGCTTCAGCTTCAAGTTTAGCAATTAATTCTGCTTCTAATTGCTGTAACTCGTCCAATTTCCCTTGAGCTGTTTCGTAAAGGGCGGCAATTGTTACTTCTGCTTCTTCACTCACTGCTTGATTAATGATGATTTGGTCAAGTTTCGTCTGCATTTGCGCTAACATTTGGTGGTCATATGCCGTTAAATCAGTTAGCGTCATTGCACGTTGAATAAAGTCGCTAATCGATTCTGAATTTACTAAAAAATCCAGTAAGACATTACCTTTATTCATCACTTGCATATGTACCATTCGTGTCGATACTTTTTCACGTAATTCCAGTGCTTCTGCCTCTAGTTGCTCACTTTGTGCTTGTAACTGGGCAATATTTTCTTGAATTTCATCACGTGTTGTTGAAATCGTACGTAAATACCCATTAACCAAATCCATTTTTTCTTCAATTGCAGCTTGAGTATCTCCACTCATTGTTGCAAGTTGTGTTTCTAGTTCTTCAGCTTGTGTTTGTAACGTTGTAACAATTGCTTGACATCCTGCTTGTGTGTCACATGCAGCATCTACAGCTAATTGGCTTGTTGGAATTGCAGTATATAGTACTATTGCTGCAATAACCCCCGCTACGAGCCTTTTTGCTTTCGACATTGTTTTCACCTTTTACTTTCTTTGTTGTATGTTTATTTTTTTAAGAAACGTGTCATTGAGAAGAGACTTCCGACGATCCCAACAAACGCACCAAGCGCAAGAATAAGCAAACTAATTTGCCCTAAAATTGCTGCTGGTTCAGCTAAACGAATTAATGACATTTGTCCAGCCGTTGTTAAATAGCTGTACAATTCTGTATAACCAATTGTTGTAAGAATAATTGGAATGATTGATCCTAAAATTCCGATCATTAACCCTTCTAAGATAAATGGCCAACGAATAAAGAAATTTGATGCCCCAACTAAGCGCATAATTTCAATTTCTGTTCGCCGCGCCATAATCGCCATACGAATTGTATTCGAAATTAAGACGATCGCAACCACCATAACTGCAACAACGACAATTGCGCCAAACTGTTGCACTGTATCAAAAATTTTCAAAATATTTTCTGCTGTTTCTTGTCCATATTGAATTTTATCCAATTCTGGAAAAGCTCGCAACGACTCAACTGTCTGTTCCGCTAAACGGGCATCATTCAATGTAAACGTTAATGTTGCTTTCAATGGGTTATCTTCACGGTATGATTCGAAAATTTTACCATCTTCCCCATATGATAAAATTAAATCATCCAATTCTTGATCCGCAGTTTTATACTGAATTTCAGCAATATTTGTAATTTCACGTGTACTTGTAATTAACGCATCTACCGCTTCAGCACTCGTATCTTTTTGGATCGTTGCATAAATTTTAATATCTTTTTCTAAACTACTCGTAACATTGTTGACATTAAAAACAACAAGTACTAAGAAGCTCGTCAAGAATAACGCTACGGCGACTGATAAAACTGCTGAAAAAGCGAGCATTCGGTGACGCCAAATTCCTTTAAACGCTTCACGCCAGTGACGTGTTGCCATTCTAAAGTACTTCATCATCATAGAAATATCCTCCCTCTTTCGCATCACTAATCACGACGCCATTTTCAAATGTCAGGGTTCGTTTGCGACTTTCATTTACAAGATGAATATCATGTGTTGCCATGACAACTGTCGTACCACGACGATTAACTTCTTCTAATACATCCATAATCGTTTGCGATGTAACCGGATCTAAGTTTCCTGTTGGCTCATCGGCAATTAAGAGCGTTGGTTTGTTGACAATTGCCCGCGCAATCGCAACTCGTTGTTGCTCTCCACCTGAAAGTTGATTTGGAAATTGTTTCATTTTATCAATCAGTCCAACTAATTCCAATGAGTCTTTTACTTTTTCACGGATTGTTTCCTTATCTTCCCCGTGAACTTCAAGCGCATAAGCAACATTTTCATAAGCTGTTAAATTAGGTAACAATTTAAAGTCTTGGAACACAACCCCGATCATCCGACGGTATTTATGGACACGATGATTTGCGATTTTCGTTAAATCTAAATCATTGACAATGACGCTTCCACTTGTTGCACGTTCTTCACGATAAAGTAATTTGATAAATGTTGATTTTCCTGCTCCCGAATGACCGACAACATAGACAAATTCACCATCCTCAATTGCAACGCTAATATCATTTAGCGCTTTCATATGATTTTTATATATTTTGGAAACATTTGACACCTTAATCAAACGTATCACCACCTTACTGTTTTTTTGCTAACATAGCATAAATCAATTATAACAATTCATTATTTCGATGTAGTTACAAGAAGATTAATTTGGCTAAAACATTTTCGCTCATTATGAAAATGAGAGTTTTATACTTCTACAATTCCCTATTATAATGAAAAATTATAAAAAAATCTAGACTTTATTACGAAAAGCTCTTCGAAAACCCTTTTTAGTAATCGCTTCCAACTGCTTTTGTTAAAAAAATTTTCATGTCATGCATTAACTTTAAAACGGCTTTCATAAAAAAAAACGGTGCATAGCACCGTTTGCTCTTATTCTGAGATAATCCAGTCTTTTCCTCTAAAGCCTTTGTCATCAGCCGCTGGCTCTTCATTCAAAAGACCTGGGAAATTTTGTTGACGTAACGCTTCGTATAATAACACTGTCGCGCAGTTCGCAACATTCAATGAGCGAACATTGCCGTTCATTGGAATTCGTAAACATGTATCAAAGTATGGTTTTAAAATTTCTTTCGGAATTCCTTTTGATTCACTTCCAAAAATAAAATAAATTTCTTCGTCAACATTACTATAGTCAAAGCTTGAATATGGTTTTTGACCATAGCGTGTTAAAAAGTAAAATGTTCCACCGGCATTTTTTTCAAAAAATGCTTCAATTGATTGATACTCTTCATATTGAACAAATTGGTAATAATCCATTGCTGCTCGACGCATATGTTTTTCATCAAGTGAAAAACCAAGTGGATGAATTAAGTGGAGTTTTACTCCAGTTGCTGCACAAGTACGCATAACATTACCTGTATTTGGCGGGATTTCTGGTTGATACATTACAATATTAATAGCCATTTTCTTCACCTCTTGTGTATTATGACATGTGAACAATTTGTTCGTCAACTAATTCATGTGTTTGACTCATATAAAAACGAATTGTAATCTGTGTTTCACTCGAAGTTTCGTCAAACGTGACAATTGCATACGTTCCAAACTGCCAATTTCCACGTGGCGAGATTGCACTGCCTGGATTTAAACAAAGTATCCCATCATAGATTCCACAATACGGTATATGTGTATGACCAAAACAAGCTATTTGCGCTCCGTAACTTTTTGCAGCCCGTGTGAGTTCGCTGAGTTGCCAATTAACTTGGTAGCGGTGACCATGTGTGACAAATAGCGTATATGGACTAAACTCAAGTACCTCATCAATTAAAAACGTTCGATCTGAGTCAGTATTTCCAGCCACAACAATAAACGGTTTAATTGCTTCGTCACTATTGCTCAATTGTGAATCACCACAATGAATATAGGCATCACAGTTTGGATTTTTTTTTAAAATTGTCTGTAATATTTTCCGCTCATAATGAGTATCACTCACTAATAAAATTGTTTTCATTTCACATTTCTCCCATCAACGACAACTTTCACCAACTGCAACTTTGCTAGTCTTACTTGTATTATCAGTTTTTATTCGTGCTGTCGCAAGTTATTTTTCAAAAATTTATTTAAATTACAGAACACGCGTGACTTTAGTCGTAGGTATTCAATATTATGATAACAAAAAACGAGTTCAGCTTTAGCTGAACTCGTTTTTTTGGCTAACGCCCGATTTTTTTCATCACATCTGCGACATTTAAACGATTGATTGCTTTTTGCAATTCAATATCGAGCGCCATTAACTCAGAACGACTTTGTTGCATTCGTTTTTCGCGTTTGAGATCTTCAACGCGTTGTTTTTCAATTAACGTATCAACATTCGCTGCATCAATGGCGTCTAATGTTAATAATTTGATGATATTATCACTCATTTCTAAAATTCCACCGGCAACGGCAAAATAATGAATTGAATTATCAGTAAATCGCGCTTGTAAGTCACCAATCGTTAAACG